>JAVWUR010000265.1:0-500 GCA_036667055.1 Oscillospiraceae bacterium | reverse complement strand
CATTTTGTTAAGCTCCGCCTGTGCATTATTAAGCTGTGTTTGCCAGTTCTTAGTACGGCGGTCATTTTCGCCAAAAGAGGTGGCGGCATTATCAAGGGCAGATTTTAAAGTGTTGATTTTATATTTTTGCGTATCAATTTCTTTATTCAAGACTTCGTTTCGTGCCGTCAAAGCCTTTACGGAATTATCCTGCTTTTCAAACTGCGAGGACACAAGGTTCATTTCCGAGCCTAAAACTTTAAAGCTTTGATTAATGTCAGAAAGTGCCTTTTTAAACTCTTTTTCACCCTCGACACCAATTTTTAAGCCAAAATTATCCGCCATACGTTTCACCTCCTCGTTTAAAAATGGGCATAAGAAAAGGACAACTCCGAAGAATTGTCCTTAAAAAATTTGTGCTTTCGTGTCAGTATTTAATTCTAAAATAGTCAAGGTGTTTTTTGAACTTATCTTGTGCGGCAAGGCAAGTGTCGGTAAGAAAACCTTTTTCCGTTTTCCAA
>JAVWUR010000264.1:0-501 GCA_036667055.1 Oscillospiraceae bacterium | reverse complement strand
GGTAAACTGCATGACGACATCCCCCAAATCATTTCATATGGCTTTGAATGCTTACAGCAGCTCGATATTCTCTCGATTCTGCACATTCTTCATGGCGTTTTTCGTGTCGAATACCGCCACTGCGTTTTGCTGCACGAAGTCGTAATCCACGTTGGTATGGGCGGCGGTTACCATCACGAGATCGGCAGATTTCAGTACCTCCGCTGTCAGCGCGGGGATGCGCTCCATGACAAGCTCGCCGTCCTTGAAGGACTTGACCCACGGATCGAAGTAGGTCACCTCTGCGCCCTCGCGCTGAAGAACTTCAATCACACGGATGGCGGGGCTTTCCCGATAATCGTCAATATCCTGCTTGTAGGCAACGCCCAGCACCAGCACTTTCGCGCCGTTTAACGCCTTTTTGAACCGGTTGAGCACCTTGCCCGCCCGCTCCACGCAGTATTCCGGCATTTTGTCGTTAATCATCATGGAACTTTCAATCATGGATGTGTGGAAGCCATA
>JAVWUR010000263.1:0-502 GCA_036667055.1 Oscillospiraceae bacterium | reverse complement strand
AGAAAAGCTACTATCGATTTATCTATTATCCCAATGACTTGTGGTTCTTCGTTCAAGAACAAAGGAGTACAGTTTATGTTGGATGCAGTATGTAAATACTTGCCTTCTCCATTGGATAAAGATGATATCAAAGGTACTGACCCAAGAACTGACGCTGAAATTTTCAGAAAGCCAGACGTAAACGAACCTTTCTCTGCATTGGCATTTAAGATTGCTACCGATCCTTTCGTAGGAAGATTGGCATTCTTCAGAGCTTACTCTGGAAGATTAGATGCAGGTTCTTATATCTTGAACACTCGTTCAGGAGATAAAGAAAGAATCTCTAGAATCTATCAGATGCACGCTAACAAGCAAAACCCAGTAGAATATATTGAAGCTGGTGATATTGGTGCTGCTGTAGGTTTCAAATCTATCAAAACTGGTGATACTATGTGTGACGAGAAAAACCCAATCGTTCTAGAATCGATGGTTTTCCCTGATCCGGTAATTGGTATCGCTGTTG
>JAVWUR010000262.1:0-503 GCA_036667055.1 Oscillospiraceae bacterium | reverse complement strand
ATTCAAAGAACAGAGGTAAAAAATGCTATCAAATTTAATCTATTCTATCTTTGGGGAGCTTGACTCCACTACCCTGCTTATAAAACTGGGCATAGCACTTTTGATTTTTGTGGGCTTTAAAATACTGTCCATCTTATTTGTAAGGCACAATTCCTACGCCATTAAAAAGCTATTTAAAATAAAAAATGAAGATTTTGAGCGAGCTTTCAGCGAGAGCGTCGCCAAGCCCTTTAGCCTGTTTCTAACTGTTGTTGGAGGTTATCTTGCCCTAGTTTATATTCCATTTGCACCCAACATTGCTCTTTGGGCTTACCCGCTTATAACCAAGCTTTTCAGAGTGTGCCTCATTTTAGTAGTGAGCATATCGGCTCAAAACTTTGTAGGGCACATCACGGTTTTTGTAAAATGGCTTTCCGAGAGCAAAAATATAACTGTCATAGCTTTCTTCACAAAGCTTGCCAAGGCACTGATTATCGTGCTTACTGCGGTGATACTTTTTAAGG
>JAVWUR010000261.1:263-509 GCA_036667055.1 Oscillospiraceae bacterium | reverse complement strand
GAAAAAGAATTCCTATCTGCGCGACCTTCGGGCTGACTTACTGACCACTTTTACGAAGCTTGGCGCTGAGGAATGTATCCGCAGGCAGCGGGGGGTCATGGCGGTTGCACCGGATCACATTGCCTGCGACTACTACAACTGGATGCAGGGCGACATCGAGGCCATCAATGCCTATCGTGGCGAATATATGTCCCAGTACAGTTGGGGCGAATTTACGCTGGGCGGCATCGAAATGACGGTGACCGC
>JAVWUR010000261.1:0-253 GCA_036667055.1 Oscillospiraceae bacterium | reverse complement strand
GGACGTGAGGGCATGGATTTAATCAGCGCCTACTTGGATTTATTTGCGGCATCGATTATCGCAGTACTGCTGATTGGTACTGCGTTTACCCGCGAACATCCGAAGCCCTTTGGCAAGAAAATGATTCTGCTGCTGGTGGGACACATGGTCGGACTGCTCTGTGACAGCGTACTGTGGTTTTGGAATCCGGCGTCATTCCCCAACATCAGCATCCCTACTGCGATTGCGATTGAAAGGGTCGTCCTTTTGATTG
>JAVWUR010000260.1:0-510 GCA_036667055.1 Oscillospiraceae bacterium | reverse complement strand
CATCAATTGCGGTAATTTTGCCGATAACCATGTTGGTTTCAACATCAACACCCATTTTTTCAAGACCGGCAATTTCGCGGCGAACAATTTCTTTAGGCAGTCTGAACTCAGGAATTCCGTAAGTCAAAACCCCGCCTGCGGTGTGCAAAGCCTCAAAAATTGTAACATCATAGCCTTTTTTTGAAAGCTCCCCTGCGCAGGTAAGACCGGCAGGACCTGAGCCAACAACGGCGACTTTGTGTCCGTTTTTCTCAACAACGGTGGTGTTTGAAATGTTGTTTTCTCTTGCCCAGTCGGCAACAAAACGCTCTAAACGGCCGATGGCAACAGGCTGACCCTTGATGCCGCGAACGCATTTTTGCTCGCACTGGCTCTCCTGTGGACAAACTCTGCCGCAAACAGCGGGCAGGGCATTGTCGCCGGATAAAATCTCAAAAGCGCCTTTAAAATCACCAACTGCAACTTTTGCAATAAATTGTGGGATGGAAACGCTGACGGGGCAACCGCCCA
>JAVWUR010000259.1:0-513 GCA_036667055.1 Oscillospiraceae bacterium | reverse complement strand
CTTTTCCACTAAGATATTGCAGCGCAAGGTTCCGTTGGCTGCGGAGCCGATGTCGGGGCAAAAGACCGTGGGGGTGGGCGGTGGGTCTAGTCCCAAAAATTTCCCATCGGCGGAGAGCATTAAATAATACTTCACCTTTTTGGGCTTGAACCCCGGCTGGGCGGAAAGCCCGTGGTCGAGGGCGTACTGATAAAGTTCGCCTAGCATGGCGCGTCCCCCTCTCCCGGCTTTTTCACCAAGGGGCTGTCGTAGGGCGGAATCGTCAGCACACCGTGGTTTAGGCTGGCGTGGAACAGGGACACCGACGGATTGGCGGTTTTCCCCACTTTCCACTCGTGGAGGTCAAAGACATCGTAGAGCATATAGCCCAAGTCCAAATCTAAGTCGATGGGGGGAATGCCGCTGGAGCCCGGCTCAAAATAGGCAGGAAACTCTCTGGTGCCCATGCTGGGCTGCAAAAAACACTGTCCCTTTTCTACCCTGCGTTCAAACTGGTTGAGCAGGCGTGCGGGG
>JAVWUR010000258.1:274-516 GCA_036667055.1 Oscillospiraceae bacterium | reverse complement strand
GTCTATCCCACGACGCTTTTGTAGATGCGATTACTAAATACTTTTTTCACCCCGAAGATGAAGCTATGGCCAAAAGAGAAATGGAGAATTTAGAACATAGCAAAACCACAAGCTATGAGGCTAGAATTCGTCGTCATGATGATACTTACATCTGGTGCAGAATCGATTTAAGTATCACATTTGACTATGATGGAGTAGCATCTCGCTTAGTTGGTTTTATTTCAGATATTGATTCCATCAAG
>JAVWUR010000258.1:0-264 GCA_036667055.1 Oscillospiraceae bacterium | reverse complement strand
AAACTTCAGGCACAAAAGGATCCATTAACTGGCCTATATAATAAAGTTGCTATGGCAACTCTTGCCAACAAAGGACTCAGTGAATCTCCTTATGAACAACATGCACTCATGGTTTTGGATATTGATGATTTCAAAGGAATCAACGATACACTTGGTCATGCTTTTGGAGATTTAGTATTAATTGATGTAGCTACCAAGCTTAAGACTGCCTTTCGAAATAATGATGTTGTAGGACGTATTGGTGGAGATGAGTTTTCTGTTTTA
>JAVWUR010000257.1:0-520 GCA_036667055.1 Oscillospiraceae bacterium | reverse complement strand
GTCTCTTTATAACGAGAACAATCCCGGAACATACATATTTACTGCTGTTCTGCCGGAATGCTATGTTTTGGCAGACGGTGTCACTTTGCCCGAAATCCTCATCAATGTTTATGACAACGCAAAGATGGTTGGTTCTTGGGAGTGGAACGACCCCGACAGCCATATTAGCGAGGGTGTATTGGCACTTCCTGGTGTGAGTAAAGAAAACCCAGTGGATTTCGCTACGCTGGTTTCTATGCTTCCAACCTCTATTCTCACCACGCTTGATGCATCCGAGCCATCGAATACACCTGTTCCCATCTCGCTTGCGTGGAGCAGCAAGGATTTTGTGCAGGCACAGGACGGCGACTTTCCGGTACAGGGAGAATATAAATTCACCGCCACCATGCAGGAGGGCTATATCCTATCCGCCAACGCGCCCTTACTTGAAATTACCGTGCGCCTTGGTGGAGCAATGATGTTGCCAAACAGCAACACATTTACAACATTGGAAATACGTGAGAGTACAGCGACCGGTGCT
>JAVWUR010000256.1:0-529 GCA_036667055.1 Oscillospiraceae bacterium | reverse complement strand
ATTTTACCTGGGCATGGTTTAAAACTTAAAGAAGGATTCTCAGCATTTATTCTACATTCTATAGCATGACCTCTAAATATAATATCTTCTTGATTAAAAGGAATAGATTTATTATTTGCTATTAAAATTTGAAGATTTATAAGGTCTATTCCTGTAATCATTTCTGTAACTGGATGTTCAACTTGTATTCTTGTATTCATTTCAATAAAATAGAAGTTTTTATTATTATCTACTATAAATTCTATAGTACCTGCACCTAAATATCCAATTCCTTTTACAATATCAACAGAAGTCTTATATAAATCTTCCTTTTCATTATCATCTAAATAGTTACTAAGAGATTCCTCCATAACTTTTTGATTACGTCTTTGCATAGAACAATCTCTACCACCTAAGTGGATAGCATTTCCAAATGAATCTCCAAATACTTGGACTTCTATATGTCTAGGGTTTTCTATAAATTTTTCCATATATAAATCACTACTAGAAAAAGCAGACAAAGCTTCTGCACTTGCCATATCGTAGCTTG
>JAVWUR010000255.1:245-537 GCA_036667055.1 Oscillospiraceae bacterium | reverse complement strand
CCTGACACCTTTGCCAATGTTTATAAAGGTGATTTTGCCCAAGCTTTCATTCCTCCGGTTTTTTGGGCGCTCATTTACGCGGGACTTTTTGCGTTGGGAATTGTGATTGCAAGCCTACTCTATTTCGGATTTAGAAAGGAGCACAGCTATGAAGAAAACAGCTAAAATCCTCGCAATTATTGTGGCGTTCGCTTTAATCGGCGGCACTCTATTCGTTGGTAATGCCTTTGTGGGCAATCCCATCTCCAAAATGCTTGCCACAAATACCGCCCAAAAATATATCAATCAGCAC
>JAVWUR010000255.1:0-235 GCA_036667055.1 Oscillospiraceae bacterium | reverse complement strand
ATGCGAAAATAAGCTCTCCTTCCAGTGTGGACAGCTATTTTTCTCTGGCCATCTCCCTCACCGGAAAATTGGGCTGGGACAGCTATGAGGACATGGTCACCAGTGGAAGAAATACATGGGACAGGGTAGACAATGAATATAGAAAGATGGCAGAAGCTGTGTTTGATGCGAAGGATTTTCCCTATGTCAGTTACATTTCTTTTGGCACTATCAGAGAAAAATTCAGCGCGGAGCA
>JAVWUR010000254.1:0-538 GCA_036667055.1 Oscillospiraceae bacterium | reverse complement strand
GTGCTGCCGCCGCCGCCACCGCCGCCGCCGCCGTTGGCCACATGGGCATAGCGCCCCAGTTTGTTGCTAGAGCCGCCGCCGTAATAGCCGCCGCTGGCGCCACCGGCTGACGAACCGCCATAGGTATTCACCAAAACAGTGCCAAAGATATAAACCGTACCGCTGCTACTCCCGCTGCTTCCGTAGGAGCCGCCGCCGCCGCTGTAACCGCTGCTGCGCTCGCCATAGACGGTACTGCCGCCGCTACCACCGCCGCCGCCGTAGCCGCCGCTGCCGCCGATGGCGGCGCCTGCGCCGCCTGCGCCGGAGCCGCCGGAGCCGCCGTAGCCGGAGCGCATATCGCTGCCGCTGCCGCCGTTCCAATAGCCGTTGCTGCCGCTGCTGCCGCTGTAGGAGTAACCGCTGTTTCCGCCGTAGACGTTGAGACTGCCGCCGCCGGTAATGATGAGAGTGGAGTTACTGGGCAGATTGATACCGGCAGCGCCCCCATTTTGGGCATTGCCATGTCCGCCGCGCACCGTCAGGGTGATACCCTTGG
>JAVWUR010000253.1:0-538 GCA_036667055.1 Oscillospiraceae bacterium | reverse complement strand
CAAGATATAAACCTCAGCCTTGAAAGTAGTGTGAGGTTTGATCTGACCCGGGTGACAAAGTACCATACCACGTTTGATATCTTCCTTAGCAACACCACGAAGCAACAAACCAACGTTGTCACCAGCTTCACCTGTATCAAGAAGTTTGCGGAACATTTCAACGCCAGTAACAACTGACTTCTTATCTTCGCCCAAACCAAGGATTTGAATTTCTTCACCTACCTTGATAATACCAGCTTCGATACGGCCTGTAGCAACAGTACCACGACCTGTGATTGAGAATACGTCCTCAACAGGCATCAAGAAAGGTTTATCAACGTCACGGGGAGGAAGTGGAATCCAAGTATCAACAGCTTCCATAAGCTCCATGATCTTATCTTCCCATTTCTCTACGCCATTCAAGCCACCAAGAGCAGAACCCTGGATGATAGGAGTATTGTCGCCATCGAAATCGTAGAATGAAAGAAGCTCTCTCATTTCCATTTCAACAAGTTCCAACATCTCTTCATCTTCAACCATGTCACACTTGTTCATGAAA
>JAVWUR010000252.1:0-537 GCA_036667055.1 Oscillospiraceae bacterium | reverse complement strand
GACAAAAGAACTGCTGGCATTTTTGATTGACCGCAAGGGTGCGTTCTGCTCCAACGGTGAAATCATCGTCGCACTCTGGGAGGACGACGATGACGGCGTGAAAAGAAGCTCCTATCTGCGTGATTTGAAGGCAGACTTGCTGGCGACCTTTACCGCTCTTGGCGTGGAGGACTGCATCCGAAAGCAGCGCGGCGTGATGGCGATTTCCGCGGAGCGGCTTGCCTGCGACTACTACAACTGGATGCAGGGCGACATTGAGGCCATCAACGCCTATCGGGGCGAATATATGTCCCAGTACAGCTGGGGCGAATTTACCCTTGGCGGCATTGAAATGACTGCCACCGCCACCGCAAAATGAGTTCTTAATTTTATATGCAAAAAAGCCCCTAAACTTCGGTTAGGGGCTTTTTCAATCCTGTTTCGCAGTAGCTTCATTACCCAAAGGTTACCGTCGAGCGGTTTCGTCCCGCTTCCTTACTTTGGTACATGGCCTTGTCCGCGCACGCTACAAAATCCATAGGCGGCTCGTTCTTGCCG
>JAVWUR010000251.1:0-540 GCA_036667055.1 Oscillospiraceae bacterium | reverse complement strand
GGAATAACAGATCCACGACTTGCCATTACATTACCATAACGAGTACAACAAATCGACGTCTTACTGTTCTCCCCTAATTGGCGAGCTTTGGCAATTGCAACTTTTTCCATCATCGCTTTCGACAATCCCATTGCATTGATCGGATAGCAGGCCTTATCAGTAGAAAGGACTACTACATTTTTCACGCCATGCTCTATGGCTGAATCCAACACATTCTCCGTACCAAACACGTTGGTCCGGACAGCCTGAATAGGGAAGAATTCACAAGATGGAACTTGTTTCAATGCAGCTGCATGAAAGACATAATCTACTCCTCCCATCACACCATCTACAGAGCGTTTATCACGGACATCGCCGATATAAAATTTCACTTTAGGGTTTTGCAGTTTATGACGCATATCGTCCTGCTTTTTCTCATCGCGTGAAAAAATACGTATCTCACCTACATCACTTTTCAAAAAGTGCTTAAGCACGGTATTGCCAAAACTTCCAGTACCGCCGGTAATCATAAGAGTCGATCCGTTAAATGTAGTAACCATT
>JAVWUR010000250.1:0-543 GCA_036667055.1 Oscillospiraceae bacterium | reverse complement strand
GGGGGGAGCAGTTCGGTAAAAATACTTTCTGTTCAAAACAGCTATATTACTGCTAATGGATATTATCAAACTACTGTAAGTAAACCTTCTAGGTTAGCGGCTGGGATTAGCGGCTTTTCAGTTACCGGTTCAACGAGTCTCAATACAACATTTACATCCGGTAGTCATAATTTAAGTAAAACTGTAACATCTGAAAACATAAAATATGGAACATAACATATTTTATGTTTAAATTTGAGTAAATTTAACAAAAATCCAACGGCTCGGAAATTCCCGAGCCGTTTTTGTTTTCGCTTTATTTTTGAAAGACGATACGCCCCTCACGAATTGTCATAACCACCGCTAAATCACTGTCCAGCACTGCAAAATCGGCATATTTGCCCTTTGCTATGCTGCCACGATTGTGGAAAATACCCAGCTCCTTGGCAGGGTTTTCCGTCACAAGACAGGCAACCTTTTCAAGCGGCTCGCCTGTAAATTCTACCAGATTTTTCAAAGCCTTTGCCATAGTCAAGGTGCTGCCTGCCCGTGCGTTTCCCACCT
>JAVWUR010000249.1:0-543 GCA_036667055.1 Oscillospiraceae bacterium | reverse complement strand
GATATTTAATTATAAGGGGCAAAAAAGGGGGCAAACTCTTAAAAAATTGCAAAATAAAAACCTTGTAATCATTGATATTACAAGGTTTGTGGTGCGCCGAGAGGGATTCGAACCCCCGACCAACTGGTTCGTAGCCAGCTACTCTATCCAACTGAGCTATCGGCGCATATTGAACATCTATTATTCTAGCATATACATAATACATGCGCAAGTATAATATTTGAAACTATATCATATACTTGAATTTAATTTGTTCTTATTGATATTTTATTTAAAATTAGGGTCATTTATTCTCCCTAATTTCTATAGTATTATATTACTTTTAGTTAAATCTAATTGATTATTATTAAGAACTTTAATTAATTCTTCCCTAGTATTCTCTATCTTTTCCTCTATAACTAGATTAAGTAGATTGTTTAAGGTTATTCCTATATCCTTACCCTGATTAATTCCAAGTGCTATAAGGTCATTTCCTTTAATATCTAGGTCTTTTACTGTAAAGCATTGTTTGGTTTCTAGTATGTTCTTTAGGTTAGCTCTAAC
>JAVWUR010000248.1:0-553 GCA_036667055.1 Oscillospiraceae bacterium | reverse complement strand
TCCCGAATGGTGACCTGCAGGGTGGTACACTTGAGCCCACAGCGGCGCAGGCGCATAGCTACGCTATCCGTCAGGGAGGCCAGCCCCCGCCGAATATCGTCCTCTCCCAACAGGTTTCGGGGAAAGGTGATGCCGTTGCCCACGGACTTGGGCGGCTCGTAAGCCTCCTGCGAGGCCACCGGGGACTGATCCAAACCGTTTGAATACGCGTAGAGCAAATCCCCCTGTTTGCCCAACAGGGCCACCAGCGCCGCCCGGTCAAAATGGGCCAAATCTCCGATGGTGCGAATGTCGTATTTTCCAAAGATGGCGAGAGATGCCTTGCCCACAAAGAGCAAGTCCCCCACCGGCAGGGGCCAGACGATTTTTTGCCAGTGGGCACGGTCTATCACCGTGGTGGCGTCCGGCTTTTTGTAGTCGCTGCCCAGCTTGGCGAAAATTTTGTTGAAGGACACCCCAACGGAGAGGGTCAGCCCCAGTTCTCGGTGTACCGTAGCCCGAATTTCGTCCGCCAACGCCCCGCCGTCACCACCAAAGAGGTGGAGGGTACCCG
>JAVWUR010000247.1:0-553 GCA_036667055.1 Oscillospiraceae bacterium | reverse complement strand
CAGGCATTTCATTTTTAAGTCAAATGTTACGCTTGCTTCTGTTCCCACTTCTTTATTCACTAGGGACGTTAACAGTTTTCTGTGCTCCGTGGCTAGTTTTATTTGCCCCGCTTTATCAAGAGTTTCACATCGGAACGCTCTTACAGATGATGCACTGTTCATGTCAATTTTGAATAATGGTATATCTTTATTTTTTATAATATCACTAGGAATTTTATCTGTCAACGCTAGCTTTGGTTTACTGTTAAAATTAAAAGCTTTCAACCTATCCGCTTTAGGCTCTAGCCCTGTAAACTACAAGGCAGCAAATCGAAAGGGCTAAACTTGTCTACAAAAAGGAGCTGCTACAGGAAGCCGTTTCCTTGAAATTTTGCACAGGATAAAAACAGTCCTCCTCCCATTTTGCTGGGTTTGTGTCGATGTATTCCCATATTTTCAGATATTCGTGCTCGTCACGGATGATATGGTCGTGAAATGATTTTTTCGAGATAGCGAACCCTATTTGTTTAGATACCCATCGTTTCATAGAACCTACAATCACCGATATTGTAGG
>JAVWUR010000246.1:0-558 GCA_036667055.1 Oscillospiraceae bacterium | reverse complement strand
GAGGGGGCATCTGCCCACCGCAGGGGAAACCCCGTCCCCTGCCACGTTTCAAGTCATGCCCCCGTGAGGGGGCATCTCCGAAAACAGCAAGAGCCACGACCGCATTTGGAAAGTTTCAAGTCATGCCCCCGTGAGGGGGCATCCGAAAAGAGATTCTTATAAAATTACCGGATAAAAAGTTTCAAGTCATGCCCCCGTGAGGGGGCATCACAAAAGCATGAGCTGGCCCAAACTTCTAAAGGGTTTCAAGTCATGCCCCCGTGAGGGGGCATCTGGGTACAAAGGCCATGGCAGGCTTTACTCAAGTGTTTCAAGTCATGCCCCCGTGAGGGGGCATCCCCAGCGTCCCGCATCACGTTAATAGCCACCACCGGTTACAAGACAGCCCCCCGTGTGGGGGCATCGCCTCCGCTGTTTGAGTTAGGATAGTTCATGGCTGTTTCAAGTCATGCCCCCGTGAGGGGGCATCTAGGGATGGTTGCAAAATTGGTATTTCTAAAATAATGTGTTTCAAGTCATGCCCCCGTGAGGGGGCATCTCCAGCAGCGATCCCGAAAG
>JAVWUR010000245.1:0-559 GCA_036667055.1 Oscillospiraceae bacterium | reverse complement strand
ATGACATCTTTGGTATCGAGCCAAATAAAGCAGTTATGCACGCAGCAGTTGTAAATTATCTTGCAAACCAACGTCAGGGCACACAGTCAACTCTAACTCGTACAGAGGTAAGAGGCGGCGGTCGTAAACCTTGGAAGCAAAAAGGTACAGGTCATGCAAGACAGGGTTCTATAAGAGCTCCGCAATGGAAAGGCGGCGGCGTTGCACTGGGTCCTAAGCCTCGTGACTACAGCTACTCCTTAAACAAAAAGGTTAAGAGATTAGCACTTAAATCAGCTCTATCGACTAAGGTTTTGGATAAAGACCTTATCGTTTTAGACGATATTAAGCTAGAGGGCTTCAAGACAAAAACAATCATTAATATGCTCAATGCTTTGGAAGCCGGCAACAAAAAGGCACTAATCGTTATGCCGAATGTTGATTTAATGGTTATCAAAAGTATAGGCAATATTCCGGGCGTTAAGGCTACATTAGTTAATACGCTAAATGTTTACGACATTCTTCACCACGATAAGTTAATCGTTGTTGTTGATGCTGTAAAGAAAATTGAGGAGGTGTA
>JAVWUR010000244.1:0-566 GCA_036667055.1 Oscillospiraceae bacterium | reverse complement strand
AGCAACCATTACAAGGTGTTGCATTAATACCTATTTGTGCAAATAAATAACCTTTACTACCAAAAGTATTCTTAGATCTTAAATTCGATAGTTTTAATAATTCAAAATAATCAGAACTGAATTTTTTAATATTTAACAGTTGAATTGCATCATCACTAGTAAGTTGAATATTACTATTTATCTTATCAAATATTTTTTGCATTTCTAACCTCTTTGATAGCATTAATAAGCTCATTTCTATTAGGTATTAGTGAACTCCAATACAATTTTCCATTAATATATAACGATGGAAGATTTTTCACACCAATCTTCATACATCTTGCTATGTTTTCTTTTACTGTAAACTTATATTCTACGTAATCAAATAGATCACCAATCTCATCTTGGATATCCTTCACTGCATTGAGCATATACCCACAAGCTGCACATGATGCAGAATCCAAAGTATACAATTCAATTAAAGGTTTATCTAATTTATCATAATCAATCAATTCAACATCAATTCCAGCCAAATCTAGTGATGTATCAAAACCTTTAACCATTTCTTTACTTTCTTCAAAATTGCG
>JAVWUR010000243.1:0-568 GCA_036667055.1 Oscillospiraceae bacterium | reverse complement strand
AAACAGATTCTATAAAACGAGGAGGATTCAGATGATGTATAAAAAAGTGCCTACAGATTTGCAATTTGTAGAGCGTGAAAAAGAAGTAGAGAAATTTTGGGAAGAGGAACATATTTTTGAAAAAAGTATGGAGGAACGAAAGGGAAACAAAAGCTATACGTTCTATGACGGCCCCCCTACGGCAAATGGGAAACCTCATATTGGTCATGTGCTGACCCGTGTCATTAAGGATATGATTCCAAGATACCGAACCATGAAAGGGTATGAAGTACCTAGAAAAGCAGGATGGGATACCCATGGACTCCCGGTGGAATTAGAAGTAGAGAAAATGTTAGGACTAGACGGAAAAGAGCAGATTGAGGAATATGGTTTGGAGCCATTTATCAATCACTGTAAAGAAAGTGTTTGGCAGTATAAAGGAATGTGGGAAGATTTTTCCGCAACCGTAGGATTTTGGGCGGATATGGAATCTCCTTATGTAACTTATCACAATGATTATATTGAGTCCGAGTGGTGGGCATTGAAACAGATTTGGGAAAAAGGGCTTTTGTATAAGGGATATAAAATC
>JAVWUR010000242.1:0-570 GCA_036667055.1 Oscillospiraceae bacterium | reverse complement strand
GACAGCCACATCACACAGGGGATTTATGGAAAGCGCTCTCTGCTTTGCCACCTCCACCTTGTCCTTGCCTACGGCGTCCACCGTGGAGATTAACTGTCGGTTCAGATTGCTCAAATCTACCGTGTCAAAATCAATAAGGGTCAATTTTTTTATTCCAAAGCGCACAAGGCACTCTAAAACAGCTCCGCCAACTCCGCCAACACCCACCAAAATGACGTGGCTGTTTGCGGCTTTTTCATATTTTTCTTGTTCAATCACCATAAGTGTGCGCTCATTGAAACTCATAAAACCCTCTTTTGATATAAAAAGTAACCCATCGCAAGACAGGTTACAGAATTATTTTATAAAAACCCACCAAGCCGTATGTGGTTATATTAAAACCCAGCCTGTAAAGCAAGGGTGGATAACGCTTTGCTATCGCTTCATGCTCCCTACTTCCCCAGTGGGGGAGGTCTGCAATTCCCGAATAGACGAAAGCCTCCGAATTAATATAATTGTAGGATTAAAAACAACCACATTTAATCGCACAAGGCAGGTTATTATCAGATATAATGCCTAAAAAGTTATAAA
>JAVWUR010000241.1:0-571 GCA_036667055.1 Oscillospiraceae bacterium | reverse complement strand
CCACAGGCAGAGAATATCTCAACAAAAAGCACTGCTTAAAGCGGTGGGACAGCCCAACGAAGCTGCAATATTTGACGGAAAACGGAGAAAAAGAATTAGGCGAGCTTATGGGCTTTAAAAAATATTTAGAGGACTTTTCACTTATTGCCGAGCGTGGAGTCAAAGAAATGCCGGTGTGGAAAGAGCTGCTTTCATATGCCACGCTATTTGGAATTGCGGATAAGGTGGCACTGCAAATGAAAGAGCTGTACCCCAATATTGCGGTAGAGGTTGAAAGCTACAGCCGCAGTATGTACACCGCAAGTTCATATCAATATATAATGTACAGAAATATGAAAAACGCGGAGGACAGGCGGATACAGGCAAAGCGCAGCAGCGGAAGCGGCGGCTTTGCATCTCTGGGCGGCGGAGGCGGCTCAACGGGTGGAGGCAGAGGCGGCGGTTCAAGATAAATCAAGTTTAGATTTTTGAGGGATGTGTTATTATGGGATTATTTTCAAAAAAACCACCATGCCCAATTTGCGGGGGTAAAATAGGATTTCTATTGCCAACTAAAATTGAAGACGAATAC
>JAVWUR010000240.1:0-575 GCA_036667055.1 Oscillospiraceae bacterium | reverse complement strand
CTATTAAGGCTATTCCAAATATTATCGGCAAAGGTATTAATATCATCATTTATATTAACCGAAACAGGCTCTCCCTCAAAGGACGGGATAGGCTCTCCATTGCCTTTATATGTATGGATAAAATGACCCATACCATTTATTGGTGATGAGTATTCATAGAAAAATCTTTGACAAGAGTTGCCATTGCCCTCTGCACTCTTTAAAATCGATAGCTTGTATTTTAAAACTTCACCGGTTACATCTACTATGCCCGAAATTCTAGGGGTAAAGTTTGGTGCGTCCGGCTCAAACTCTCTTATTTGAAGAGATTTACGAAAGGTTTTTCCGTTTTTAAGGAACTCATAGATAGTATCGGTTTGGTCGCCATTTGTAACAATGGTTTTTTTACCGTCTACCCTTACCGGTGAATAGATTATAAGGGACGGGTCTACAAGCTTTGAATCGTCAAATGCCTTTGTTTCTAAATCGTCACCTACTGCACTGAAAATCCTATTTCTGGAGTTTTCACTTCTACCCATTATAAAATATGCAATAGCTGCATGCTCTCCGTCTGCTGTTTTTCCTATTACTATACC
>JAVWUR010000239.1:252-576 GCA_036667055.1 Oscillospiraceae bacterium | reverse complement strand
ACCGTGCAGGGCTTGTTCCAGGTGACGGTGAAACCCATCAAGGGATATATGATATTGGAATATTTTCAAACTATGAGGATATCAAGATAGTTTGTCCGTCCAATTATGAAGAATTGATTTATTGGCAGGAATATCTAATCGATAACATAGTGGGCCCTAAGGTTTTACGCTACGCAAGGGGTGGACAGGAGCCGAAGGCGGCAGCCTACAAATGTACCGGCAATGAGTATGATGTTGTAGGAGAAGGAAACAAGACTGCGATTGTATGTTATGGCAGGCAGTTTAATGAAGCGATTAAAGCTGCTGATGCCCTTGCACAGCAGG
>JAVWUR010000239.1:0-242 GCA_036667055.1 Oscillospiraceae bacterium | reverse complement strand
TAAAGCTTAATGTCGTAAACCCCATACCTAATGGGGCAATTGACGAATTGTTGCCGTATGAAAATGTATACTTTTTTGAGGAGCACGTTAAAAATGGCAGTGTGGCAACAAAGCTTGCATTAAAGCTTATGGAACAAAAATATGCAGGGAGCTATAGCTATACCTGCATAGAAAATTTTTCAGTAAATCACGCCAGTGTCCCTGAATTGCAAAAGATATGCCATCTTGACGCACAATCTATC
>JAVWUR010000238.1:0-577 GCA_036667055.1 Oscillospiraceae bacterium | reverse complement strand
CACTTCCCACATGCTGATGCCCATTTCGTGACAAAGTTGTGCAAGTTCATTCACAAGACCGATGTTGACGTTGCGGTATGTATTTTCCAGAATCTTCTCCATCTCGGCGATGGCAGGAGAGGACACGGTGAACACGTCGCTGTCCAGCACCGCCCGGTACACCGCTGCGATGCACTCCGTAGCATCTGCGCCGATGGCACCCACCACTTTGGGGGTGTTTTTCGTTTTGTAGATAAGATTGCCGGGGTCTACCCGCTCGGGCGAGAAGCCCAAATAGAAGTCCTCGCCGCATTTGAGGCCGGAGCCTTTTTCCAAAATAGGTTTGAGCAAATCCTCCGTGGTGCCGGGATAGGTGGTGGATTCCAGCACCACCATGGTGCCTTTTTTCAGGTATTTTGCAATCTCCTCCGTGGAGGATTTCACATAGCTGATGTCCGGCTGCTGGTGGGCATCCAAGGGAGTGGGGACGCAGATGGCGATAAAGTCCATATCCTTCACAAAGGAAAAGTCCGTGGTAGCACTGAGCTTGCCGCTGGCCACCAGTGCGGAAAGATCGCTGTCCACCACATCGCCGATG
>JAVWUR010000237.1:0-582 GCA_036667055.1 Oscillospiraceae bacterium | reverse complement strand
ATAATTATAGCAGTAGAATAGTCTGTTTCGGGGCGAGGTGTAAGTCCTCACCGGCGGTAATGCGTCTTTGAACGACAAGTCCGCAAGCATTAGCATGAGCCGGTTAGATTCCGGTACCGACGGTATAGTCCGGATGAAAGAAACAGATGCGTCTTTTTTTGGCGCATTTGTCCCTAATGTTTTTAACATTAGGGGCTTATTTTTTTAACAGACCTCCTACAAATTAATTTTGGAGGAAACTTACAATGAACAAAAAACTTAACATTCGCAAAATGACAATGACCGCAATGCTTGCGGCGGTAGCAACAGTGCTTATGTTTTTCAGCTTTAGCGTGCCTTTAATGCCAAGCTTTATAAAGCTCGATTTTTCTGAGCTTCCCGCACTTTTGGCAGCTTTTACTTTTGGTCCTGCTTCAGGTATAATGGTTTGTCTTGTAAAAAACCTTGTAAACCTGCTTTTTACAACTACAGGAGGAGTAGGGGAATTATCTAATTTTATATTAGGAGCACTTTTTGTTTTCCCCGCCGGTTTTATTTATAAAAAAATGCGTACACGCACAGGCGCTATAGTGGGCGCTATGG
>JAVWUR010000236.1:0-582 GCA_036667055.1 Oscillospiraceae bacterium | reverse complement strand
AAAAATGCCCTTTTTAAATCTCCCTTGCAAGCTTATAAATTCATCATCCCACGATGTGGGTAACATATATACACCACGATTTGTTTTTTCAAGTTTTCCGTTGTCACAAAGATATTTCAAAACACCCGCACTCAAATTCTTTTCTTTTACCATAGATGCGGTAACAATACCTTTATTTTGAATAGCCAGCTCTAAAATCATTTCAGATTGCTTCATACTCTCACCTCAGTTAAATTGACTTCTATGCCTTTAATTATAATAAGTAAGAGTATAAAAGTCAACGATTTTATAGTAATATACCAGCAATCTTACAGATTTAGCATACGTTTATTAAATTTTCAATTTCTACTTTACTGAATACAGAAAAATAGCTACCAAAATAAATTTCAGTAGCTATTTCTTCGTATTCAGTTTGCGTTAATTAGTTTTCCCTTGTGACACAGTCGCTTATGTTTGTGGGGGTTTTTCTTAGCTTTACAGCTTAACAATATCTTTTTTAAGTTCATTTTTGCTAATTTTATTTTTAAGCTTTTTCGTTGCATTTTGTGCAATAAGGGTATATATTACCGCAAATGTAGGTAC
>JAVWUR010000235.1:299-586 GCA_036667055.1 Oscillospiraceae bacterium | reverse complement strand
CATAATTTAAAGAAATATGCTATGCTATTTCTTGTTTTTTGTTTGCTGTGAAGGCTGCTGTGGAGCTTGTTGCTGAACTTGCTGTGTTTGCTGGGTCTTTGGGGTTTGCTGTTGGTTTGTGGATTTCCTGTTCTGGTCTTTGTTTTTAGCCATAAAATCGTTCACCGCCTTTCTTGTGAAAGTTAATAGTATTATAAACTGAATATAAAAAAATATTCAAAACAGTGACAAATACAAGGATATTATTTGTCAAATAGAGATGGTTGTGGTATAATAACCTCATGGGC
>JAVWUR010000235.1:0-263 GCA_036667055.1 Oscillospiraceae bacterium | reverse complement strand
GAACTGCAAATTGCCCCACTGCGGTGTGGCGGCGGCTCTGCCGCCCTCACTAATCTGCGATTAGTGAATTTGCGTTATAATAACCTCATGGGCGGCTTTGAAGCCGCTACGGCACTGCGTGGCAGCGCCTAGAAAAGCTAGCGCTTTTCCCCATGAGAACATTTGAAGGGCAAATTGCCACACTGCGGTGCGGCGGCGGCTCTGCCGCCCTCACTAATCTGCGATTAGTGAATTTGCGTTATAATAACCTAATGGGCGGCTTT
>JAVWUR010000234.1:280-597 GCA_036667055.1 Oscillospiraceae bacterium | reverse complement strand
CCACACTCGCCCTGTAGGATTGTGTGGGTTACACAAAAAGTAGAGCGTATTTGCAGGGTCTTTTGCCTTTTCCTCAAAATCCTGCCAATCCATTTCATAGCGTCCGTTATGCTCTACTAAGCGGCTGTACACAGGGGTTCTTCCATATTTTTTAATGGCATCATTAAACGGATGATATGCCGGTGTGTTGAGCAACACGCCCTCATTGGGTTTTGTAAGTTTTTCCACTGCCACATTCAGCGTCCGAATAACACCGGAACTGAAAATACTAGTGTGCGGGTCTACCTTCCAGTCGTGGCGATTGCTCATCCACGCGC
>JAVWUR010000234.1:0-270 GCA_036667055.1 Oscillospiraceae bacterium | reverse complement strand
ATCATACTGTAACCCAAAATGCGACGATCAATCCGTGCCTTCATTGCATCTAAAACAGGCTGTGGACAAGCAAAATCCATATCTGCAATCCACATAGGAACAAAGTCCTCCGGCAAGCCGGGATACATCATCTTGCCTGCTCCGTACTTAACACTGTTGGTATTGCTGCGATCAATAATTTCATCAAAATCGTACATTAAAATTCCCCTTTCGGCTTTTTGTTTAGCGCTAAACTATCTGGCTAAAGCATAAACCAACTTGTTTAATATG
>JAVWUR010000233.1:0-598 GCA_036667055.1 Oscillospiraceae bacterium | reverse complement strand
GTCGTGTTGTAGTGGCACTTCAATCGGACAGAGAAGCATTGGCGCGGCAATTAGGCAGTGCCGACGCGTTCCCGTTCCAAATCATCTGCGACCCTCAGCGTGTACTATACGAGCGCTTTGCCATTCTGCCGGCAGTGAGCCAAATGGATATGTTTGGACCCAAGCTGATGGAAAAAATGGCACAGGTGCAAGCACAGGGGATTGAACATGGCGCCTATGAGGGCGATGAAATGCAGCTTCCCGCAGCATTTGCAGTGGACGAAGCCGGCAAACTCATCTACGTGCATTACGCGCAAGGGCTTGGCGATATTCCTGATGCGACCGAAATTGCTGCTTTGCTAAGTTAAACAGCAATTCTATCGAAAAGTGAAATTTGATTATAGGATAAGAATTAGGAGGAAATTATGGAAAAAACCAAGAGTAAGCTAAAACTTTTCGACCTCATCTCCATTGGCGTTGGCTCCGTTATCGGCGCCGGAATTTTTTCGATGCTGATGACAGGTATGTCTATGACAGGGCGCAGCATTTCTCTGGCGCTGGTTTGTGCTATGGTGGTTACCATTATGCAGCAAATACGCAGTATCTTTATGTCCTCTAT
>JAVWUR010000232.1:0-601 GCA_036667055.1 Oscillospiraceae bacterium | reverse complement strand
CAAATACTCTAAGATAGATACTGCCATTAATGTGTACAAAGAGCACACCTAACATTGCTAGCACTCGTAAAAAAGCTATCATTTCTTTTTGCTGCATTGTTAATGTTAAAGATGTTCCCATTGTATCGGTTATGTTGTTACTTGTGGAAATAGGTTTAGAGTTATCGTTCATATTATTTTTCTTCTTCAAATTCTTTTTTAAGTTCTATTAGTTTTTTGCTGCGTTCCTTTATCCTTTTGCAGGGAATACCAGCGTATATTCCCCATTCTTGCAGTTCGCATTGCACTAGGCTCATTGCACCTACAGCCACGCCGTCGGCAATTGTTGCACCTACCAATATGCTACACCCTGTGCCCACTATAACATATTTGCCCACAGTAATATCGCTTTTTATGGTGTTTTTATACTTTTCCGGTATAACGGAGCTTGTCATATATTCGCCGGAATAATCATCCGATGCTGCATACACTGTAACATTTGATGAAAAGGTTGAATAATCATCCACCGAAATAGAGCCGCAGCTTGCGTGTAGACCGCAAAATGCCGCAATATGTATGTTACTTCCTAATGTTATACTGCCCACTAACATACAAAAATCGT
>JAVWUR010000231.1:0-602 GCA_036667055.1 Oscillospiraceae bacterium | reverse complement strand
AAGGGGGCGTACTGCTCCAACGGTGAAATCATTGCGGCGCTGTGGGAGGACGACGGTGACAGCGTGAAAAAAAGCTCCTATCTGCGTGATTTACGGGCTGACTTGCTGGCGGTTTTCACCTCTTATGGAGTGGAGGAATGCATCCGTAAGCAACGTGGCGTGATGGCGGTTTCGCTGGATAAAATAGCCTGCGACTACTACAACTGGATGCAGGGCGATATTGCGGCGATTAACGCCTACCGAGGTGAGTATATGTCCCAGTACAGCTGGGGCGAGTTCACGCTGGGTGGCATTGAAATGACTGCAACCACATCTGTAAAATAATTTCTTATTTAGTATGCAAAAAATCCTCTAAACTTCAGTTTAGAGGATTTTTTAATCGTGTTTTACGGTAGTATGCTTAGCTACCCAAAGGCTGCTGTCGAGCGGTTTCGTCCTGCGTCCTTGCTTTGGTACATAGCCTTATCTGCCCAATCTACAAAGCTCATGGGCTGTTCGTTCTTCGCGGGAATCCCTACATAAGCGCCAAGGCTAAGCGTTACCACCTTTGCCTCAAGTGAAGCGCAGACATGGGGTATTTCCAAGGCCACTACCGCCTTGCG
>JAVWUR010000230.1:0-612 GCA_036667055.1 Oscillospiraceae bacterium | reverse complement strand
TAAATACCCGCCGATTTTCGGTATCAATCATAATATTTCCGTTGCAAACAGTTATGTATGACGGTTCGGTGTGTTGGGTGCTGCTCAGATAGCGACGTAAAGTAGCCTGTGCTTGCGCCAACCACATATCCAACGAATCATCATTGCTCATCACACCGTCCGCACCATACCGCAATGCCTCCAACGCTTCGGACTGCGTTTCGGGTGTGGACAACACGAGGATTGGCAAGGATTTGAGGGTTCGCAGCCGCCGCAATAGTTCTGTTCCATTCATTTCGGAGATAAGAAGGCTCATAATAACCAAATGCCAGCTCTCTGTGACAAGCCGCTGTATCCCATCAGTGGAATCTAACGCATAGTAAACATCCGTTGTTTCATCCTGCATATTGTATTTAATGCGCTTGCAGTTGTCTAAATTATTGTCGATAATCAAAACCTTTATCTTCATGGCGTTCTCCTTTCAACAAACAGGGGCGGTGATTGCTCACCGCCCCTGTTAAGTGTTGTGGCGGGTTCTATCAGCCACTTGTCAATGTGAATTTATTTCTGAGGGATCTTCAGCTCCGTGCCAATGGGTATATTGTTCGGGTTTTTAATACCATTCATGCCAAC
>JAVWUR010000229.1:0-617 GCA_036667055.1 Oscillospiraceae bacterium | reverse complement strand
TAAGCTTACAACAATTATTAGAAATGACTGGAAGAAGTGTAGATGAATTAAAATCTGAAAGAAGAGCAGATGCTCAGAGATTAGTTAAGTCTTCTTTAGTATTAGAAGCTATAGCTACTGCTGAAAACATAGAAGTAAGTGAAGAAGAATTTAATGCTGAATTAGAAAAAATGGCAGCTATGTACAACATGGAGTTAGATAAATTAAAAGCTTCTATAAAGGAAACTGATATAGAAGACATAAAAGGTCAAGTTAAAATAAGAAAAACAATAGACCTACTAGTTGAAAATGCAAAAATAGCTTAATTTTTTACAGTAGCCTATTGTAGGCTACTGTAAATTATATATAGAAATATAGAGATAGAGGGGGTATAGTCAATGGCATTAGTACCTGTAGTAGTAGAGCAAACAGGAAGAGGAGAAAGATCTTACGATATTTATTCAAGATTATTAAAAGATAGAATAATATTTTTAGGTGATGAAGTAAATGATGTCACAGCAGGGCTTGTAGTAGCTCAATTATTATTCTTAGAATCTGATGACCCGGATAAAGACATACACTTATATATAAATTCACCAGGTGGAAGTATAACAGCAGGAATGGCTATATACGATACA
>JAVWUR010000228.1:0-620 GCA_036667055.1 Oscillospiraceae bacterium | reverse complement strand
AGGGATTAAAGTATCTGCCTGTCATCAGAATCGTTTCAATGTAGCCGTTCAGAAAATGCGGGAGGCCGTTGAGCATGATCGCTTGGGACAACTCTCCCACGGGTCGATCCATGTGCGTTGGAATCGCAATGAAGGGTACTATACCCAAGCCCCTTGGCGTGGTACCTGGGCACAAGATGGCGGTTGCCTGATGAATCAGTGTATCCATGGGATCGATCTTCTCCGTTGGATGATGGGTGGTGAAATTGAAGAAGTTTACGGCGTAACCAAACAGCAGAACCACCATTATCTAGAAGCCGAAGATATCGGCATGGCCGTGCTGCAATTTAAAAATGGCGCTGTTGCAACCATTGAAGGCACCACCAATGTTTACCCTCAAAATCTGGAAGAAACCCTCTATCTCTTTGGTGAAAGTGGCACAATCAAACTCGGTGGAAAATCCACCAATGCCATTGATGTCTGGGATCTAGCCGATGCCGATGCTGCTGAAAAAGCAGAAAACAACGGCTATCAGGAATCCACCACCAATGTTTATGGTAATGGTCATACCAGTCTGTATGCCGATATGGTAGATGCCATTAAAAACGATCGGAAACCGTATGTGGACGCCAAAGCCGGTA
>JAVWUR010000227.1:0-628 GCA_036667055.1 Oscillospiraceae bacterium | reverse complement strand
CTCCCCCGACTGCACTAGCTCCATAGCTTTCAAAATCCTGTCCGACTCCGTCTCGCCTTCCACGTTTACAATTTCGCAATCCCAGCCAGCAAACTGAGCCATTTTCTTCACATATTCATAGGTGTACCCTGTGTAGCCGCCGTTTTCGTCCAGCTCGGACAGCCCCTGTTGCACCACATATGCAACCTTAACCTTAGTCCTTTGTGGCAAATTGCCCCCCAAGGCCCCTATAGGAAAAGCGATGAACACTGCTACTGCTAAAAGCAGAATACTCCCCATCACCCTCATTTTACAATTCAGTTTCACCTATGCACACCCCTTAACATTTCTTTTTATGTCGATGCCTATTTGTCTTGTTTTGTATATTCTAACATATTTGAGGGATAAATACTATGAAAATGTCACTTTACTATAAATAACCGCCACAGCCCTTGACTTTATTTTAGTAAAGGCTATAATCGTTTAAAAGAGACTCGTTTTTCATACAAAGTGCTGCAAGAGATTTTACGTCACCGGCTGCAAGCGTAAATCAGTCACCTGCAAAATCGGGAACACTCTTTAATGACATTTTTTGATTTTTATCCGGAAATTTAATATTAAAGTGGACGTTTTTCGTCAATTCGGGTGG
>JAVWUR010000226.1:0-629 GCA_036667055.1 Oscillospiraceae bacterium | reverse complement strand
AAATGAGGCTGGAAGGTTTGGATTAATATAGTCCCACATAAGCCAGTAACAAGAAAACCAGCTGAAACTCGTATGGGTGCTGGGAAAGGTTCTCCAGAATATTGGGTAGCCGTAGTTAAACCAGGAAGAGTTATGTTCGAATTAGCAGGTGTAGACGAAGCGAAAGCTAGAGAAGCTATGAGACTTGCAGCACATAAACTTCCAATCAAATGTAAATTTGTTAAAAAAGAAGATTTAGAAGTAAAGGGTGGTGAATAGGATGATAGCTAAAGAACTAAGAAATTTAACAAGCGAAGAGCTAATGAGTAAATTAAATGACTTCAAAAGTGAATTATTTAGCTTAAGATTCCAATTAGCTACTGGTCAATTAGAAAACACAGCGAGAATAAAGTTCGTTAAGAAGGATATAGCTAGAGTTAAAACAGTTCTTGTAGAGAGAAAGTTAAACGAAACTAGAGCTTAATTGTGAAAGGAGGCTTTTAAACATGGAAAGAGGAAGAAGAAAAGTTAGAATAGGCCGTGTTGTAAGCAACAAAATGGATAAAACTATAGTAGTTGCTGTTGAAGATTTCGTACGTCATGAGTTATATAACAAGCCTGTAAAAAGAACTAAAAAGTTCAAGGCTCAC
>JAVWUR010000225.1:0-631 GCA_036667055.1 Oscillospiraceae bacterium | reverse complement strand
CCCAGTTAAAACATTATGCTTCCAGTATAGCATACTTCACCCATGAAAAACCAGCTCTTTAACAAGATACACTATTTTTTGAATGAACTACACTTTTTTCTCCCTTAAATGCAGAAAATGTAATAATTTGCATTTTTAAAATTTGCTTACCTTTGCTGAATTTTTAGGTAACTTGGGTTGGTGGTCGAAAAATAAGCAGATTTGATTAACATTCATATAAGTAACTGCTTGTCAATTTAATTTTATTCTTATTGTACAACAAAAAAATTGTATTTGGGGGAACTTGTAATAATTAACCGTTTTTTTGTAATAACTTACAATTTAAAACACCCGACACACAAAAAATCTTCTGGTGTCGGGCATTTCTATTAATGCTAATATTATATATATCAATACCGCATTTAATATTCGTTTTTTTCGCTTTAAAAAAATACTGCATAAATAAATATACAGATAAAACTATTATAGCATTTAATGGCAAATATAGTATGCGATAAAATTCACTCATGGATTATTGGTCTCTTTTATAAATTGCAAATGTTTATTTCTAACATTATCTTTTAGGTTGCGTGAAATTGCTATTGTAAAATTATTAGCCATTTCAATTTCGTTACTTTTTATTGTAATTATG
>JAVWUR010000224.1:0-644 GCA_036667055.1 Oscillospiraceae bacterium | reverse complement strand
TGCCTTTTGCCACGCGGTTTTTCCATTCTCGACCTTGTCGAGATTTTTCTCCATTTGAGCAGAAAATTTAACGTCCACAATATTGGGGAACTGCTTTAGCATCAAGTCGTTAATCGTGCGGCCAAGCAGCGTCGGCTTTAGCTTTTTCTGGTCGCGCTCCACATAATCGCGGTCGATGATGGTCGTGATAATAGGCGCGTAGGTGGACGGACGGCCGATGCCGTTTTCCTCCAGTGCTTTAATCAGCGTGGCCTCGGTATAGCGCGCGGGCGGCTGCGTGAATTTTTGCTCCGGCTTTAATTCGCGTAGCTTTAACACATCGCCCACCGCAAGCGGAGGCAGCGCTGTCTCTTTTTTCTCTTTTTCCTCGGTGCTCTCCTCGTACAATGTGGTAAAGCCCTCAAAGGTGACGACAAAACCGCTGGCGTGGAACAGATATTCGCCCGCGGTGACATCCACCGACACGGTGTCCTGTAAGCAGTCGCTCATCTGGCTCGCGATAAAACGGCTCCAGATCAAACGGTACAGCTTTGCCGCGTCGCCCGAAATGCTTTGCTCCACCACAGCAGGGGTCAGAGTGGGATCGGTGGGGCGCACGGCCTCATGCGCGTCCTGTGCGGCGGTGGCGCTTTTGCTCTTGTACA
>JAVWUR010000223.1:0-649 GCA_036667055.1 Oscillospiraceae bacterium | reverse complement strand
CATTAGGTCGCCCATCACGCTTTGAGCAAGAGGGTCTACTTATATTTTAAACTTTCACGCGAACCGACATCATTCACGAAAGACTAGTAGGTTCGCACAGGAAAAAGCAAGAATATTGCTGAAATAAACGACACAGTGTTTAGAAAGTAATATTATTTTTATAAAACATAGCACTTTTCGGCACAATGCACACAGTAAGCAATAATTCTCGTGCAATTTTGCCGATGCCCCTTCACAGGGGCATGACTTGAAACATAGCTTTTCATATCAATTTTTTGCATAATTTCCGATGCCCCTTCACAGGGGCATGACTTGAAACACCCTGCACCACACCCCACATTTCCCCTTGATAGATGCCCCTTCACAGGGGCATGACTTGAAACAATTCACATTTAAAGTAAAATACGGGACTTGGGGATGCCCCTTCACAGGGGCATGACTTGAAACAAAATATTTTTATTTGATTTTCCCCCCTTCTAATGATGCCCCTTCACAGGGGCATGACTTGAAACGGCTCGCTGGAATTATGCACTTCCATCACTTCCGGATGCCCCTTCACAGGGGCATGACTTGAAACTTTGATATAATCATGATTGTATAGATGTCCTTTGATGCCCCTTCACAGGGGCATGACTTGAAACCAAAAAGT
>JAVWUR010000222.1:0-668 GCA_036667055.1 Oscillospiraceae bacterium | reverse complement strand
GTGCCCTGAATCGCTACTATGAGAGCAATAATACCGCTTTTGCGAGAAAACAGTTGATTTTTAAGCGTAAATGTGGTATAATACACGTAGAAAATAAAACAACGGCAGTGCAAGGGAGTTGGACCTCCCATGCACCTGCGCAGGTGTAATGCCACCTACACAACGGACAGAGTCCGCACCGCATGGATAGTATACCCTGTATCCGATGGGATTTCAAGAGGGGATTCATCCGCTGCTGTGTGAGCGAATGTTCGTGATGTCACACAACGCTGACACCATGTAGGCTGAACGCCCTACATGGTGTTTTGTTTTCCAAAAATTGAAGGAGTGGATACTATGGAAAACAAGCGTTTTTTGGATGTCAATGATGTGGCGGACTACATGGAAATCTCGGTACCTCTGGCGTATAAAATGATCCGAAAGTTAAATGATGAGCTGACGGCACAGGGTTACCTGATCATGCCCGGAAAGGTGAGCAGAGTCTTCCTCGAGGAGCGGATCTATGGTGTACATCTGGACCGTTGATTTACTCACCCCGAATTTTTTGCGGCGTTCCGCACGGTCTGATTGTGTTCAATGATGTAAAGGGCCAGCCCGCAGGCTCGCTCCTCCATATTCCCTTTTACCCGGCAAAACACCATCCTCGTGGTTTGACTGAGGGATGTATG
>JAVWUR010000221.1:0-690 GCA_036667055.1 Oscillospiraceae bacterium | reverse complement strand
AGGCGTCTTGACCGTCGATTTGTTTGTAGCTAGCGTTTTGCTCGAAAATGGGCGTGCCGGTAAAGCCGAACAGTTGCGCATTAGGGAAGAATTCTTTAATGGCTTGGTGGTTGTCGCCAAATTGCGAGCGGTGGCATTCGTCAAAAATAAACACCACGCGCTTGTTGCTCAACGGTTGCAAGCGTTCTTTGTAGTTCTTTCTGTTGCTGCCGTCCAGCGCCAAGCCGAGCTTTTGTATGGTGGTGACGACAACTTTATCGGCATAGTCTTCCGACAGCATGCGCCTTACCAATGTTTCGGTATTGGTGTTTTCTTCCACGCAGCCATCTTGGAATTTATTGAATTCCTCGCGGGTTTGACGGTCGAGGTCTTTGCGGTCCACCACGAAAAAACACTTTTCAATTTCGGGGTTGTCTTTGAGCAGGGTCGAGGCTTTGAATGAGGTGAGCGTTTTGCCACTGCCGGTGGTGTGCCAGATGTAGCCATTTCCACGGTTCTGGTGAATGCAATCAACAATGGCCTTGACAGCATAGATTTGGTAGGGCCGCATTATCAGCAATTTTTGCTCGCTGGCAACCAGCACCATGTATCGGTTGATCATTTCGCCGAGGAGGCATTTGGCTAGGAACTTGTCGGCAAAGGCATCGAGTTGAGTGATTTTTTTGTTGTCTTCGCTGGCGAATTGGTAGA
>JAVWUR010000220.1:0-692 GCA_036667055.1 Oscillospiraceae bacterium | reverse complement strand
AGTCGCATGCTCTACCAGCTGAGCTATTGAGGAATGTTGAAGGGTTCGGTCCGGATGGACCGAACCCTCGTTTGTGTTGGCACTACCTATCTTCCCAGGCCGTTACCAGCCAAGTATTGTGGGCGCGTACGAGCTTAACTACCGTGTTCGGGATGGGAACGGGTGGACCCTCGTAGCAATCAGCACCAACTGATGTATATTCTAACTGATTTCTCAGCTAAAAGCAAGGAAAAGTTTTGGGGTATCCCATGGAGCGCGGTGGTGCGCTCCATGGGAATGGTGCACCTTCACGGATTCGAACCGGGGACCCACTGATTAAGAGTCAGTTGCTCTACCAACTGAGCTAAAGGTGCAGATGGGAGAAATAAAATTGGTGACCCGTGCGGGAATCGAACCCACGTTAACGGCGTGAGAGGCCGCTGTCTTAACCGCTTGACCAACGGGCCATCCTAGGGGGGTCGCCACGCTGCGCCCTCAAAACTGAATAACGACAACTTCCAAACGTTTGAGCAAGCGGTTTGCCTGCATAATCTTGTTGATCGAGGTCAAGCCCTCGGCCGATTAGTACCAGTCAGCTACGTGCGTTACCGCACTTCCACCTCTGGCCTATCAACGATGTAGTCTACATCAGGCCTTACTCCATAAAGGATGAGAGATCTAATCTTAGGGGGAGTTTCACGCTTAGATGCCTT
>JAVWUR010000219.1:292-693 GCA_036667055.1 Oscillospiraceae bacterium | reverse complement strand
GGCGGAGCGAGATGCCACCGAAGGCGGCAAACGAGCGACAGAGAAATGTGCCGGTGGCACGTTTCGAGCCGCGTGGGTAGACTCCCGCCAGCCGCACCAACTATGAAGATAGCACCCCTTCATCGGGGTGCTATCTTTCTGTTATGCAGCGTTGAAGCCGCGTGGGTGGGGTGCCTTCGGGGTCCCCGCCTGTTTCCTCCGGTTTAGGCTTATTTTCCCGCCACCTCGATTTCTTGCTCTTGTGCCGCAATGGAAAGGATGGCTTCTTCGATTCTGTGCTCTTTCATTTTCGTCACCACAATATGTAAAGAACCCGCGTCCAGTTCAAAGGCTGTGCCGTCCTCCGGGATAAAGCCGTACTGACCCAGCACCCAGCCGCCGAAGGTGTCATAATCGTCGGT
>JAVWUR010000219.1:0-282 GCA_036667055.1 Oscillospiraceae bacterium | reverse complement strand
AATACATCTGTGATAGAAACAATCAATCATTTGTAACGAAAAAATTGTGCCAAAAGCATTTGCGGCACGGGCGATGAGAGTGCAAATAAAAATTTCAGAAACGAGGAAAATGCAATGAAAAAAATGATTGCTTACTGCGGCTTAGACTGTGAAAAATGCGATGCGTACATCGCTACAATAAATAACGATGACGCATTGAGAGAAAAAACTGCCAAGCTATGGGCAGAGCTGAACAATGCGCCAATCACCGCTGCAATGATCCACTGCATGGGCTGCCGCATG
>JAVWUR010000218.1:496-735 GCA_036667055.1 Oscillospiraceae bacterium | reverse complement strand
ATTTTGCTTCCCTCCTTAATTATTAAATCTTAAATCATAGGTACTCGACATAACTTAAATGCCGTGATGCCATAAATATCTATATATTTAAAGCACCGCACTATAATATCTGTTTTTATTTTTTAATCTATTTTTTTGCAGGTTTAGGTCTCTTAGCACCATACTTAGATCTTGATTGCATTCTCTTATCAACACCTGCAGTATCTAATGTACCTCTAAGTATGTGGTATCTAACCCCC
>JAVWUR010000218.1:0-486 GCA_036667055.1 Oscillospiraceae bacterium | reverse complement strand
AGAACAACACTATGCTCTTGTAAGTTATGTCCTTCTCCTGGTATATAAGCAGAAACTTCTATTCCATTAGTTAATCTAACTCTTGCTACTTTTCTTAAAGCTGAGTTAGGCTTCTTAGGAGTAACTGTCTTTACTGATGTACATACTCCTCTTTTTTGTGGAGCACTAGCATCAGTAGATTTCTTGTGTAAAGAGTTGAACCCTTTTTGTAATGCTGGAGCAGTAGATTTCTTTTCTATTGCTTTTCTACTTTTACGAACTAATTGGTTAATTGTTGGCATGATCTGCACCTCCTTTTCCAAATTTTCGATCTTAAATGACCGCCAACCAAATCAATATGAATTCATATTGATTCTGTAATAGTGTGTTACTATAAATGTCATAAAAAGCCACCTTGGTAATATAGGGGCCACATTTAATAGTTTGGTACTTAATAGTTTTTTAAATTTATATAAATGCTTTTTTAAAAGTTTACTAAAAACCAGT
>JAVWUR010000217.1:0-749 GCA_036667055.1 Oscillospiraceae bacterium | reverse complement strand
CGGACTTCTGCATTCCCTCTCTGACCATGCAGCCGCTGGTGGAAAACGCTGTCAAGCATGGGATTGTAAAACGCAAAAACGGCGGCACCGTCACCATTTCCACAAGGGAGCGGGAGGACTGCTATGAAATTATCATTACCGACGACGGCGTTGGGTTTGATCCCAGTGCGCCGCTGGACGCGCCCGATACGCACATCGGCATTCAAAATGTGCAGGGCCGCCTGTGGTCCATGTGCGGGGGGACGCTTGCGATTGAAAGTGAGATAGGCAAAGGCACGGCGGCGACCATCAAAATACCAAAGGGAGATGCAGACGCATGAATATGAGAGCGGCAATCCGTTTGCTTGCTGACGAAAGCCGATAGCCATAAAAAATATTGAAAAATTTTTTGAGACACGGAGAAAAGCCTTTGAAACTGCGGTTTCAAGGCTTTTTTGCTTTTGAAAAAGCTGAAAATCCCCGACGCTTTTCAGACGTTTCTTATTGTAAAATAAAACAGGAATGGCAAATGCACTGCTTGAAATGAGGGAACATACCGTGAATTTTGTGGTTGTGGATAACAACAAAAACGATTTGGATTTGCTTGCAACGGCTATCAGGGCAGCGATGCCGGAAAGTCAAGTCCATCCGTTCACTGACCCGCTGCTCTCAGCCAAATATGTCTGCAACAACCCGGTGGACATGGTGTTTCTGGCGGATACCATGTGCCCGGTAAACGGCTTTCGGCTCATGCAGGTGCTAAGAAAAAA
>JAVWUR010000216.1:0-756 GCA_036667055.1 Oscillospiraceae bacterium | reverse complement strand
AATAATGTAGAATTTTCCCCTACCACTCCTATATGTAAGAGTGCAAAAATTAAAGCATGTAAACTATTTGCATTTAAAAAATTCATTTTCGCACAAAGTCGTTTTAACAAAAAACCTCTTAAAAGAATTTCCTCACATAACCCATTTTGAAGGAAACATACAATCAATGCAGGAATAATTGCTTTAACACCCATTCCATAAAAAGAAGAGCCTGATGACCCATAAATAAAAATCAACATTCCCCATATAATCCAGTATGCAATCAGAGCAATTATTGTATTCTTAGTAGTTGTTCCACTTATAGGTTTTGTTAAGCCTATAAATTCACGAAAACCAACTTCTTTCTTGTATTTAATTTTCCACCATATAAATGGAATAGTAGAGAAAACAATAATTTGCATTATCGCTCCCCTAAAAACAAATCCTATATTAGAATAATCCATTCTTTTCCTCCCGTTTTTACTTTATTTTATAAATGTATATCAAACATTATAACTCATATTTTCTAACATTTAACCTACTCCTCTCGTTTACTTATTATTACTATTATATACGATTAAAAAGATAAAAAGTTGGTAACTTAGTCAGCAAAATTTGTATTTAACAATTCTATCACACTATTCAAATATTCAAATATTCAAAAGTATTTTAACCCTCAAAAAACCGTAGACACTACTCATACTTGTCCCCCTTTAATTTAGGCTGTGTTAGATAATACTGAGGATATAATAAAAAAATTAGTCCCACCCCAGCGAT
>JAVWUR010000215.1:0-772 GCA_036667055.1 Oscillospiraceae bacterium | reverse complement strand
AGAGAAAGCCAAGATTGCAGCACAAGGGGCATGGCGAAAAACAGAAGCAGCACCGAAAAATACATGGGGTGGCGCACCACGCCATACAGCCCTGTGTCAATCACCTGCTGATTTTCCTGCACCTCCACCGTGCGGGAGAGGTAGGCGTTTTCACGCATCACCTCCCCATACAGGGCGTAGGCAACCAGAAATACCACAGCGGCGATCATGGCAACCGCGGGTGGAACGTGGGTCCACTGATAGCGAAAATCCAGTCCCGCAGACAGGAAACTGGCCACAAACATCAGTGCCGACCATGCAATCACAGATTTTTGCGCCGCTTCGCCCTCTTTTGCGTGCAGTCGTTTTTTCAGCAGCTCCGGCTGTTTCACCCAAAGAAAAACACCAAGCAGCAGCATCGGCACAAAAAGCAGCCCCATCAGGAGCCAACCATTCCAATAATGAAGGGTACCCGCCGGCAGAAACAGCAGGAGGAAAAAAGCAACTAGCCCCAAAACAAACTTTACGAGAGCCTGAAGCAATAATTTGATCGACATAGTGACACACCCCTCTTTTATGATTATTTTAGCATAGCCCGGAAAAAAGTTCAATTACTCAGTGGAATATGACCTCAAAAACGTCCTATTTGTCATGCTTTTTATTTCCGAAATTGACATCATCAACAGGATATGCTAATATATTGCATATCACTTTTGAGGGGGTTTTTACGCAATGGATGATGACGGTGACGGGGACGGTCACGACCGATTATTGAATAACAACTTAAAATATA
>JAVWUR010000214.1:0-787 GCA_036667055.1 Oscillospiraceae bacterium | reverse complement strand
GAATATTATTTTTATTAAAAATTGTACTCTGTATTCCAAAACCTACTTGTATCAGTACTTATATAAAATCTATATAAATAATTAAAATTCCATATTTTATGGTATTTTGTCCTAATTCACATATTATTTCTATAGTTATTTATAATACAAAATTTATTAAAAATCTATCTTGTTAATAAGGATTATTTGTTAAGCTACCCTCTAATCCCTTTTTGAAATTACAATTTTTATAATAATTATGGTTGTTTTTGGTGTGTTATTTTACATAATAAAAAACACCAATACATATGTATTGGTGTTAATGGTGCGCCGAGAGGGATTCGAACCCCCGACCAACTGGTTCGTAGCCAGCTACTCTATCCGGCTGAGCTATCGGCGCATATTGGACATCTATTATTTTAGCATATACATAATATATACGCAAGTATAATATTTGAAAGTATATCATATACTTGAAATTTATATAAATTTCTTTCTTTTTAAGTATAGTTAGGAGTGTAACACACTCCCTATTCCCTATAGTATTATATCGCTTTTATTTAAATTTAATTCACCTTTATTAATAATACTAATTAATTCTTCTTTCTTATTATCTACCCTATCTTCTATAACCATATCAAGTAGCTTATTAAGTACTATTCCTATATCTCTTCCCTGTTTAACTCCAAGGGTAATAAGATCATTTCCCTTAATGTCTAGATCCTTAACTGTAAAGCATTGTTTGGTTTCAAGTATAGCGTCTATTTGTGATTTAACTTCCTGAATACCTTTTTTTTTATCTTCTCTA
>JAVWUR010000213.1:0-810 GCA_036667055.1 Oscillospiraceae bacterium | reverse complement strand
CTATCGGTTACATCATAAGCATTGTTTTTTCATTAATTTTTGCAGACGGATATTATAGTGCAGTTCACCCAGAGCTTGCAATAACATTTGGGAGTGAAATCAACGCAGTAGTTGTTCAAACAATACTTTGGGGATTAATCGGTTTTCTCTATTCAGGGTTTTCGGTATTATGGGAAAAAGACAATTGGAGTTTATTTAAACAAACCGTAGTTGTTTTTTTAGTATATCTATTGCCGATGTTCATAATCGGTTATATATTAAAATGGTTCGCATTCAGTGTTTTACAGGTAATTATATTTATTTTAATTTTTATAATTATTTTTGCAGTAATTTGGATTTTCACTTATTTAAAAATAAAAAAAGATGTAAATGCTTTAAATTCGAAAATTAAAAATCAGTAATTATTATGAGCATTGAACTGGGTGCTATTCAACTTTGCACTATTTCGAGGGTAGTGAGATAATCTACACAAACAAGCCACTGCACTAACTTTTTACGGTTAGTGCGATGGCTGTTTTTATCTCATTCTTTCGGCAAGGGCGAAAGTGAAGATATTTTTTGACGATACTACAATATTACATTTACTTAGACATTCAAATAGCACCATTGAAACAAGATGAAACAATTACAAGAACGATTATGTTATAGTTTTTTTATATGAATGGGGGATTAGAAATGAAACATAAAACAGCTTATCTTTTTTGTCTCGGGTTTATAGTTGTTGCAGTATTAACCGGATTCAGTGCATCACAGAGTCGTAAGCACAGGGAAGAACTTGCATTAGATGCTGAAAAGAGTGTTGAATTGTTG
>JAVWUR010000212.1:0-812 GCA_036667055.1 Oscillospiraceae bacterium | reverse complement strand
GGTAAGTTTCGACGTACCCGAATATACTGCCGAGGCCGATGCGGTAGGCACATTGCGTATGCTCGAAGCCGTACGCATTTTAGGTTTAGAGAAGAAAACCCGTATCTATCAGGCTTCTACTTCCGAGCTTTACGGCAAGGTGCAGGAAGTGCCCCAAAGCGAAACAACTCCCTTCTACCCCCGCTCGCCCTATGGTGTTGCCAAACAGTACGGTTTCTGGATTACTAAAAACTACCGCGAAAGCTACAATATGTTTGCCGTAAACGGAATCTTGTTCAACCATGAGAGCGAACGCCGTGGCGAAACATTCGTTACGCGTAAAATCACACTGGCAGCCGCACGTATTCGTCAGGCAGAACAGGATAAACTTTATTTGGGCAATCTGGATGCCCGCCGTGACTGGGGCTATGCCAAAGATTATGTAGAGTGTATGTGGCTGATGCTGCAACACCATACCCCCGAAGATTTTGTTATTGCTACCGGCGAGATGCATACCGTACGCGAGTTCTGTACACTGGCCTTTGCCGAGACAGGCATTACGCTGCGTTGGGAAGGCGAAGGAATCAACGAGAAGGGAATCGATGCGGCTACCGGAAAGATTCTTGTCGAGATCGATCCTAAATACTTCCGTCCTGCCGAGGTTGAACAGTTGCTCGGTAACCCCACGAAAGCCAAAACAGTACTGGGATGGAATCCATGCGCTACGCCATTCGAAGAGCTCGTACGCATCATGGTACGCCATGACATGGAAAAGGTAAAACGAATGATGTCAAACAAACAAGAGTAATGATGGAGAAAGAAGCAAAAATATA
>JAVWUR010000211.1:0-855 GCA_036667055.1 Oscillospiraceae bacterium | reverse complement strand
TTTCTTTATATTCTACCATTTTAAAATTTAATAATATTTTGAAAAATTCTTTGATATAAACATATGTTTAATAAATAAGGGGGGTATTTATAATGGAATTATTAACAAAAATTGTAAATTCAGTAAATAGTATACTATGGGATAAAAATATCTTATTAGTTTTACTTGTAGGTACAGGAGTCTGGTTTACATTTCAATTAAAATTCATTCAAATTACAGGTTTTGGGGAAGGATTTAGAAGAACTTTTGGTGGTTTATTTAAAAAAAGCGAAAAAGCTGATAATGAAGGAATGTCACAATTCCAATCATTAGCTACAGCAATAGCCGCTCAAGTAGGTACTGGTAACTTAGCAGGAGCTGCTACAGCAATAGCTGTCGGCGGACCTGGAGCAATATTTTGGATGTGGGTTAGTGCATTTTTCGGCATGGCAACAATTTATGCAGAAGCTACAATGGCTCAAAAGTATAAAAAAATAGGAGAAGACAAAACAGTAACTGGAGGTCCAGTTTATTACATAGAAGCAGCATTCAAAGGTAAGTTTGGTAAAATTTTAGCAAGTTCCTTTGCAGTATTTATTATACTTGCTTTAGGATTTATGGGAAATGCAGTACAATCTAACTCTATTGCAGCTGCCTTTGATACGGCATTTGGTATAAGTCCACTTTTAATAGGTATTATATTAGCAGTATTATCATTTGCAGTATTTTCAGGTGGTATTGGTAGAATAGCTAAGGTTACAGAAACAGTAGTTCCAGTTATGGCGTTATTTTATATTATAGGATCTTTAATTGTTATTTTAGCTAATTTTAAAAACATACCTTTAGCATTCCAAGAAATTTTTGTAGGTGCATTTG
>JAVWUR010000210.1:0-864 GCA_036667055.1 Oscillospiraceae bacterium | reverse complement strand
ACCGTTTGTGTCTTTGCAGTCTTTGTCACAGTCTACCTGTGCCACTGACGGCGAATACCCACATTTTTCATCGTGAATATGGTGGGTGCAAACGTTGCCCTCGCCAGCTTGTGGGGGACTCTCTGCAAAGGAGGAGGTTGGCATTATAATTAACATCATACACACCACAAGCAGCATTGCTAAAAATCGTTTTTTCATTTACTTTTCTCCTTGATGTTTCGTTTTATTTTATAGGTTTTTTTATGTTGTTGCCGAACGCAAACGGCTGTAAAGGTGACACCAGTCACAAAAGCTAACAGCGCAACCAGTACGTAAATGCTTGCACTGCTGTTCCAATCAAATCTACATTACCCCTTTTAAAAAAAAGGCCCTATAGTGATATAAATACATAAAAAACAAAAAGGACTCACCAAAAAACAAAAGTTGCCAATAATTGACGACTTTTAACAATTTAGTATCGTGAGTAGAGGGGTTTTTGGAATGATGTAAGATTCTTCACTCTAAGCTAAGAGCTTATTATAAAAAAAGAAAAATTTTATGATAAGCTCTATTATTGGGCACAGCGTCGGTGTATACTTAAATGAAACAAATTTATGAATTTTGTTTACAAAAAACCAAAGGAGAGAAAAAATGACCGTTATAAATTATATCAATGCATCGCTTGAAATATGGGGATGCGTCATGTCGGTTGTTGTGGTGCTGTGCATGGTTCTTTCAAAACGGTCGAGAGAACGAAGCGACTATGTTTACCTTTCCTGCCTCGCCTGTAATGCGGGCGTACTGTTGTTTGATGTTCTGGCGTTATTTTTTCGGGGCCATCCTGGAGCGGTTTGCTGGTGGGGTGTTCGGATTTCCAACTACCTC
>JAVWUR010000209.1:0-872 GCA_036667055.1 Oscillospiraceae bacterium | reverse complement strand
GCTGACCTGTTCTTTCAGCTAATATAGAATTTAATTTGTTTTTCATATTAACTATTCTCTTTGCATGTATCTCTATATCTGTTGCTTGACCTCTAGTTCCACCTAGTGGTTGGTGTATCATTATCTCACTATTTGGAAGTGCGAATCTTTTTCCTTTTTCTCCTGCTGCTAATAAAAATGCTCCCATAGATGCAGCCATTCCTATACATATTGTAGAAACATCTGGTTTGATATATTGCATAGTATCATATATAGCCATTCCAGCTGTTATACTTCCTCCTGGAGAATTTATATATAAATGTATATCCTTATCTGGATCTTCTGCTTCTAGAAATAATAATTGAGCTACTACAAGCCCTGCTGTAACATCGTTTACTTCATCACCTAAAAATATTATTCTATCTTTTAGAAGTTTTGAATATATATCGTAAGATCTTTCTCCTCTTCCTGTTTGTTCTACTACTACAGGTACTAATGCCATGGATTATACCCCCTATCATAATTATCTATATATATAGTTTACAGTAGCTGTTACAGCTACTGTATAAAATATATTTATAATGATTAAACTAATTTAGCACTATCAACTAATAAATCTATTGTTTTTCTCATTTTTAATTGACCTTTTATATCTTCTAAATCAGTTGGTCTCATTGATGATTTTATTTTTTCAACTTCCATATTGTACATTTTAGCCATTTTAGCAACTTCTGCTTCAACTTCTTCTTCTGCAACTTCTACATTTTCAACATTAGATATAGCTTCTAATATTAAAGATGATTTAACTAATTTAGTAGCTTCTTCTCTTTTTTCATCTCTTAATTCTTCTATTGATCTTCCAGTCATTTGTAATAATTGCTCTAATTGTAATC
>JAVWUR010000208.1:313-886 GCA_036667055.1 Oscillospiraceae bacterium | reverse complement strand
TGCCTTTGCAACCATAATCCCACAGGCAACAATCACTGCATCGGCTCCCTCTTGCAATACATTTGCTTTTCCAATTTCAAATTTCGTTCCTTCTTCATATATCTTTTTATTATTCTTACGACCAACTCGGATATATGTTACACCTTCTCTATCTTTACATTGTGTCAAAACATCTTCTAGCATAGCTGCATCTGTAATATCAAAAATGGTTGCTCCCGGTATGGCACGATAAAGTGCTATATCTTCAAATGGCATATGCGTTCCACCATTAAAAGCAGCACACACACCTGGGTCGGTTCCAATAATAGTAAGTGCATTTCCTGCATACCCTCCAGATAAAAATACTTGATCATAACAGCGTCTGGATGCAAACGGACCAAATGTATGCACAATTGGCTTAAATCCAACTGCTGATAGTCCAGCCGCAATCCCAATCATATTTGCTTCTGCTATTCCACAATTAATGGCACGGTCTGGATTACTAACTGCCCATTTTGCTGTTCCAATACAACTCATCAGATCTGCATCTAAATAGATGACATCCTTATCTTCCTCTGCTAAGCGAGGAATAGT
>JAVWUR010000208.1:0-303 GCA_036667055.1 Oscillospiraceae bacterium | reverse complement strand
CGTCTTTAAATGCACGATCTTTTTGACCATCATATACGATTTTCATATCGTTTTCTCCCTCCTTATGCTAATGCAGCTAATTCGCTGCGCAATTGTTCCAACCATTTATCATAAACTTCCGTAGACATTGCCATACTATGGTTATTCATTGTCTCTTCTACTTCTTTGATACCTTTTCCTTTTACCGTATCAAGAATAATTGCAATTGGCTTTTCTGTGGCTTGTTTCGTTAATACATCATATAACTGGTCTAGATTATTACCATCAATGCGGATTGCCTCAAATCCAAAAGCTTCAAACTTA
>JAVWUR010000207.1:0-927 GCA_036667055.1 Oscillospiraceae bacterium | reverse complement strand
AAGAGTTATTGGAAAATTGATAGAGATTTTTGAAAAGTTTTTATATAGATTTAAGAGTAAGAAATTTTTTGGTGGAATTATGGCAATAAGTGTAATTTTATTGACAGGAGTTATTAGTTTTTATCTCGCTAGAATTTCTCCTATCTTAGAGGTATTTTTATTATACACAACACTAGCAACAAAAAGCTTAGGGTTGGAGGGAATAAAGGTATATAAAATATTAAAATCAGGAGATTTATCAAGAGCACAAAAAGAACTTTCGTATCTTGTAAGTAGAGATACTGGTGAAATGGATGAAATACAAGTTATTAGAAGTACTGTTGAAACAATAGCTGAAAATAGTGTTGATGGAATAATTGCTCCAATGTTTTATGCGTTCCTAGGAAGTTGTTTTATGATAGATGGAATAACTCTAGCTCTTCCTTTTGCAATGGGATACAAAGCGGTAAATACTTTGGATTCTATGGTTGGATATAAAAATGAAAAGTATATAGATTTTGGAATGTGTTCTGCAAAAATTGATGATTTATTTAATTTAATACCTGCAAGAATTGCTGGATTAATATTTATACCGATTTCATCATTTCTTATAGGAAAAGGAATAATAAAACCAATAAAAATATTTTTACGTGATAGATACAATCATTCGAGTCCAAACTCTGGACATTCTGAAGCTTCTTTTGCTGGTTCGATAGGAGTACAGTTTGGTGGTAGAACTAGTTATTTTGGAAAAGTTTACGAAAAGCCAACTATTGGAGATAAAATAAAAGAATTTGAATTCGAAGATATTAGAAGTGCATATAGATTACTGTATGTAACATCTGCCATTGCTTTAATAATATTTACTATAATATTCATAATACTGAGAGGTGAAGGAATTGGATTTACATGGAGGTAATGTTTTTAGACTTGAAAGAGATGGAAAGG
>JAVWUR010000206.1:0-954 GCA_036667055.1 Oscillospiraceae bacterium | reverse complement strand
TAGCGGTTTATCCTTGTCAATATGGGGTTGTAAATATAAACACAGCGACGGGCACTATCGATTATCATACACAAAAGACAGCGGTTTCAAAGTGGGCACAGCAGAATGGTATTGCTGATGAAAATTTAAAAAATTTCGATACCTATTCTCTTGAGTTTTTTACGGAGCTTTCCTACAACAAAGCATATAAGCAGCTAAAGGATACGGGCTTTCCAGACGAGGAAAAGCAAAAAATGGCAATGCTTTTTGCCCAGATGAACGATTATTATTTCCCTGGAAATCTTTACGATGTGGTGGGGGAATTAAAGGAGAGTGAGGGCTATAGACTGTGGCAAAAAAATGCACAGGGAACAAGACGACTTGAGTATATAACCTCATCATTAAATGAAAAACGATTGGATAATACCAAAATAACCATTTCTTAATAAAAACCATAAAAAATAAGACGTACCGCAATGAAGTGCCCCCCCCTGAAAAAGTTTCTAACTTTTTGGGTGCATATCACAGTGCCGGTACGTCTTGTTTTTATAAAATTATCTGCTTGAAATGCCCAAGAGAGGTGTAATGGTCTATCTGCTCCTGCGTAAAGGATGTTTTGAGCACCGCCAATTGTCCGTCCACCTCAAAGGCTTGGTATTTATTTTCTCTGATTAACTCTGCAAAAAAGTTTACTTCTTCAACAATGTATAGCACCTTGTCGGCGGTGCCGTTGGAAATCCGCTGTTTTTCCTGTGCTAAAAATTCCTTTCGTAAATCTCCGCTGGTTCTTGCGGCAAAGTTTGAGTTCATATATTTTCCGTACCTGCCGCACTTGGAGGCAAGGTCTATTAGTCCGTTACCAAAAATGCTGCCGTTTTCACTTTCCATCTCCACTACGCCATTTGAAATTTGCACCGCATCCTCCCAAAATATGTGCTGTGCCACGGGGGCAACCCACTGTGAATTTTCATTAGG
>JAVWUR010000205.1:0-957 GCA_036667055.1 Oscillospiraceae bacterium | reverse complement strand
TGCTCACCAGCCTTGGTATAATCGTGGGCACCGCCACCATCGTTTTGGTCATCGCCATCGGTCAAGGGGCAAAGGACGATGCCGAGGCACAGTATTCGGGAATGTCCGCCGACACGGTTTTTGTAAACTTGGACTACAAAAAGCTGGATGGCAACTATGACACCTCGGGAGTGGAAAAGCTGACAGAAGAACTGATGGAAAACATCCGTGAGGAAAATCCTTTCATCAAAAACATCTGTATTCGAAACCAAAACACTGTGGAAACAGTGATTAGCAAAAACAAAGAATTTATTGATGTCACGGGGATAAACTCCGATTTTACAGAGGTTTTCTCTCTGGAATTTCTCGAAGGAAATGATTTTGCCACCTCGGATTTTGAATTTTTTGAAAAAGTGGCGGTGCTGGGCTTTGACCTTGCGGAAAAATACTTTGGCACGGCGGCTCAAGCCATAGGGCAGCGAATAAAAATCGGCGAAGAGCGGTTTGAGATTATCGGTGTGCTCACACGAAACAAGGACGGCTTACAGGGAATAAATCACGACACCACTGTCTACATCCCCTATTCCACTATGGTGAAAAACAAGATTGACACCTCCTTCTCCATCCCACAAATTATAGCCAAGGTAACCTCCATTAAAGATGTGAAAAAATCAATGCAGTACATACAAGGCACTTTGGATTATTTTTTAGAAAACAGCGGCAGCTATGCCGTGGAGGACGCAGGCAGCCGCATTGAAACCGCCACCCGCTCCGCCCGCACTATGAGTATGCTTTTGACCTCTGTGGCTCTCATTGTGCTAACAGTCGGCGGCATCGGGATTATGAATGTGCTTTTTGTCACCATAAAAGAGCGTACAAAGGAGATTGGTGTGCTCAAGGCTTTGGGATGCCCTGCAAGGGATATTCTGCTGCAATTTCTTTTAGAATCGGTGTCCATCGGCATCATCGGTGGCATTG
>JAVWUR010000204.1:0-989 GCA_036667055.1 Oscillospiraceae bacterium | reverse complement strand
AGACGCTCTGATATGGTGTCACGCTTTGGCGGTGATGAGTTTATTGTGTTTATGCCCGGCTTTACCAATATGCAGGAATTGAAGATACGCCTTAACGACCTTTGTAAAAACCTGTCTATGGAGTTTACTAACGGGGAAAGCACCGTGAAAACGGGCTGTTCGGTAGGGGTGTGCATAGCACCTACCGATGGGGTGGATTTTAGAACACTGTACCAAAATTCAGATAAGGCACTGCTGTGTGCAAAGCGAATGGGGAAAAACCAGTTTCATATGTTCAGCGATGAAACGGTGCTGCCGGAATATACAATGACCAGAAATATGGATTGGCTGCTGGATGAAATCACCGACGGTGTGTTGGTGTGTGATGCCGCCACATATGAAACGCTGTATATGAACAGAGCAGCACGAGAGCTTTCAATCGGAAAAAATCAGGGCAGCACCGGCACTAAGTGCTACGAGGCGATGTGGGATGTGAAAAGCCCTTGTGCACAGTGCAATCTAAATAGCGTTGACGAAAATCCTATGTGTCCAAATGAAATGCTGGTGGAAAGCACCAAGGAGAGTTTCGTTTTGAGAGGAAAACGCATTGAATGGAACGGCAAGAACGCAGTGCTGCAATTTGTTCACAGGGGAAGCTTGAATGATAAAGTAAAGGCGAAACTGATTGCAAAATAAATGTCGATGTTTAAATTGTTATTAAATAAAAACACTGTAAGACTAAAGGCGTGAGTGAGAGGATAGTTATGAAAAAAGACAAATCCGCAAAAGGAACATCCCTGTTATGCACCATATTGCTGTTGCTGGCACTGTCATTGCCGGTGTTCGCCACTCAAAAACAAGAGGTTAAGGTGGCGTATTACCCATCGGAAGGTTTTTGGGAGCTGGACGCCAACGGAATTGAGTCAGGGTATGGGGCGGATTATCTTTATGGGCTGTCAGAATATTTAAACTGGGATGTAAAATATATTCATTATGCCAGCCAAGACCTA
>JAVWUR010000203.1:0-992 GCA_036667055.1 Oscillospiraceae bacterium | reverse complement strand
GTGCATTATAATAGCGAGTGCAAGGGGTAACGGTCAAGCTCACGATTAAACAATAGAAGGGAGTGGCTGAGATGAAGGATAAATGCAGGGTGTTACATGTAATGTATGGCGTTGATTGCGGCGGAGTAGAGGCGGTTGTATATAATTATTACAGCAATATGAACCGAGATAAAATACATTTTGATGTGGTTGCACAGGCGGAAAAGGGCGAGGATGTCACAAAGAATATGTTTGCGGAAAAGCTTAGAAAAATTGGTGCAAATGTATTTTATATACCAACAAAATCGGATAATATAATTGATGCTATGAAAAAGCTTATGGGCATTATTAAAAATGGAAATTATGATATAGTCCACATACATATGGGGCAAGGCTCGGTTCCATATGTTTTGGCCGCAAAAATTTGCGGGATAAAAAATATAGTGGTGCACACCCATATTGCACACGATGTTGGTGGGTGGAGCGATAGAGTATTCACAAGGCTTATGGGTCAGCTACTAAAGCTGTTCAAAACTCAAAAAATGGCGTGTAGTGAAGATGCAGCGGAAATTTGGCAAAGGGAGCCGGTATATGTGCTCAATAATGCTTTAAATGTTGAAAATTATAGATTTAGCAATGCGAAGCGAGACGAAATGCGAAAGCAACTAAAATTAGAAGGGCATACGGCTATCTGCACAGTTGCAAGGCTGGATGAAAATAAAAATCACAGCTTTTTGCTTGATATATTTGCAGAATATACTGAAATAGATAGCAGTGCAAGGCTGGTTTTAGTGGGCACAGGGGCAGAGCAAAATAATGTAGAAGAAAAGGCTAAAGGGCTAAATATATATGACAAGCTGTTATTTTTAGGGGCAAGAGAGGATGTGCCGGACATTTTGCAGGGTATGGACGCATTTGCATTGCCATCAAACTTTGAGGGCTTTGGGATAGTGTATGTGGAAGCCCAGCTTGCCGGTCTACCCTGCTTTGCTATAGATGGGGCAGTGCCAAAG
>JAVWUR010000202.1:873-1149 GCA_036667055.1 Oscillospiraceae bacterium | reverse complement strand
CTCGTCCAAGGCGTCCAACGCGTCCTGCTGGCTTCCAAAATAGAGATAGGCCACCCGGTAAAGCTTCCCCTTGCAGGCTTCCGCCCGCTGGACAAATTCTGTCTCCGTCAAGACCTCATCCCCCTTTCTATCTATTAGACAGTTTACCACACTATTTTGATTGCACAACGAAAAATATATAATGGTGCAAGTGTAGAAACTGTGTCGCAAGCTGTGTATTTTAACGCTAAATATGAAAGAATACGCAAAGCAGAAACATATAAAAATGCCTTGATA
>JAVWUR010000202.1:0-863 GCA_036667055.1 Oscillospiraceae bacterium | reverse complement strand
CATGAAACTGAGACGATAGCGCCAAAGGGCATAGAGAAATCTGGCCCGTTACTGTTAGCTTGTACGTTACCGATGTACGTTACCGTGTACTGTATAGGATAAGATTTTTTGATTTGACAAAAGATTTAAGGAGATTTTAGGATTTCAAGAAAAATGGATAGAAAAACATATATAAATTAAAAGTGCCGTAAATCACTAAAAACTAGCGATTTACGGCATTTTTGGCGGAGAAGGAGAGATTTGAACTCTCGCTGCGGTTTCCCGCACTACTCCCTTAGCAGGGGAGCCCCTTCGGCCTCTTGGGTACTTCTCCAAGCCGAAAATTGTCGCGCATTTTTAGTATGGCGGAGAGGGTGGGATTCGAACCCACGGCTCTTGCGAGTCACTAGTTTTCAAGACTAGCTCCTTAAACCACTCGGACACCTCTCCAAGGTGGCACGCCATCCAAATGCAAAAAAAATCATACCATACTCAGCACCTGTTGTCAATGGCAGACTTTGAAAACGCCGACTCTTTTCAGCATTTTAGTCCCAGTGCATATTCCTGTTTGCCACGCAAACCATTCTGTGATAAAATAATAAAAATTCTTGCGGAAGGTCGGGGGTGTTTCTCCATGCGTAAAAAGGAACGAGAAATGACAGATAGAGCGGAGCTACTGGATGTGATGGCTGCCTGTGACAGTTGTAGCGTGGCTTTTTTTGACGAGGAATACCCCTATGTCATACCGATGAATTTTGGAATCTGTGATACAGACGGCGCCATTTCTCTTGTGTTTCATGGCGCTAATGTGGGACATAAGCTGGATTTATTGCGCCAAAATTCAAAGGTTGGGTTTGAGATGAGCACAAAACATAGACTCTCCT
>JAVWUR010000201.1:0-1267 GCA_036667055.1 Oscillospiraceae bacterium | reverse complement strand
CAGATGATAATCCGGCACTGTTTGTATCCCTTCTAAAGCCTTATAACAGATTGGAAATAAGCGGTGTAGAAATACGAATCAGAAAAATAGGGCGAGATTTAGGATTGAAAAAAGTGCATCCGCATAAATTTAGGCGTACGTTAGCAACCAAGGCCATCGACAAGGGAATGCCAATTGAGCAAGTGCAGCAACTACTCGGACATGCAAAAATAGACACTACAATGCAGTATGCAATGGTGAGCCAGCATAATGTAAAGATGTCACACCGAAAGTTTGTTGGTTAAATTCAAATCCCGATTTATCGAGATGTTTGGAGACTGCAAGACTAATCCAAAAGGATGGCCAGTACACCAGTTGTCAGAGCATATTGAATTTCTTACTTCAGGCTCACGTGGATGGGCACAATATTTCTCGGATAATGGAGAGTATTTCATTACTATAAAAAATGTAAAGAATTGCCATATATCAATCAAAAATATGCAATGTATTACACCACCGGACAATGCAGAAGCGAAACGAACAAAGGTTAAAGAAAACGACCTACTTATCAGTATTACAGCTGATTTGGGCAGAACAGGTATTATTACAAAAGAAATTGCGGAGCATGGTGCATATATCAATCAGCATTTAATATGTATCCGATTGAACAGACAAATACTAAAATCTCTCTATGTTGCTTACTCTATGGAGAGCGATGCTGGGAAAGAACAGTTTCTATCAAAAAATCAGAGTGCTGTGAAAGCTGGCTTGAATTTCAATGCCATCAATTCATTACGGCTGATGGTTCCGCCATTAGAACTACAACAACAGTTTATATCCTTCGTCAACCAAGTCGACAAATCAAAATTTGTGTTTCTCTTAAAGTAAAATGAAAACATTAGAATTCATTGTTCCCCCGCTCGCCCTCCAAACCCAATTCTCCGCCTTCGTCCACCAAGTCGACAAATCAAAATTTGAAATTCAGAAAGGACTTGAAAAACTCGAAACACTCAAAAAGGCATTGATGCAACAATATTTTGGCTGATTTTCAGCGGTGTAGGATGGGGTACATTATAATAAATGAGGTGTATTCCAATGAAAGAACGTACAATAATGGAAATTGAGCAGGCAATGCTCTCAAGTTTGAACAATGCACAAATGAAACAGCTGCACGAGGTGCTTACTCACACACTATGGGGAAAAGAAATTATCAATACCGATATTGCTACTGCAGTTGCGCCACAAGCGAGCAACACAGAGCTATTACAAGTGTTTTTGTCCGCAAAGC
>JAVWUR010000200.1:500-1306 GCA_036667055.1 Oscillospiraceae bacterium | reverse complement strand
AACCTCTATAACTCAAGGGCAAGACACGCTGGCGATAAAAACAGGCAAGATGTTTGTCACAAGTGCAGTGCCTATAATCGGCAACGCATTACAAAGTGCTGTGGGCGGCGTTTACGCAAGTATGAGGGTGCTTAAAGGCTTTTCGGGGCTTATAGGCATACTGGGAGTATTACAGATTTTTCTTCCTACCATAGTCACGCTTTCTGTGAACTGGTGTGGATTTTACGCTGTGATTATTCTCAGTGAAATATTAGAAAATGATACAGCGGTAAATGTTTTGTCAAGATTTAAGGATACAATAGAAATTTTATTATCTATGACGATACTGTTTTTAGTGCTACTCATATTTTCCTTATGTATAATGATAAATGTAACACAGGGAGTTTAAAATGGAAGTAATAGCAAGGCTGATTGGAACACTGTGTATGGCGAGCTTTATAATGAGTATTCTGATGAATTTCGGAAAATTTGAAGCCACAGAAAAGGTCATAAGATTTGTAATATCCATTTTTATAATCGTGACGATTTTTAAGCCATATAGCATTGATAATGTTTTGCCGTCATTTGATTTCACAGAGCTTACTATAGAAAAGCAGGTGGTAGACCAAGAGGAGGTCAACAATCTTGTTATAGAAAAAACAAGAGAAAATTTGACAGAGCTTGTAAAAATGAGGCTGAGGCAGAAAAATATATCCTATATTGCGTTAGAGCTGCATATATTAAATCAAGATGGTAATTTATCAATTGACAAAATAACACTGACCGGATGTAAAGAAACGCAAAGAGAAAAAATCAACAGGTGCCTT
>JAVWUR010000200.1:0-490 GCA_036667055.1 Oscillospiraceae bacterium | reverse complement strand
CCTTGAAGATTTAATAGACAGTGAAACCAAGGTAATATTAGGAGATTAAAATGAAGATATTTCAAAATATAAAAATTTTAGAAAAAATTACCGAAAAGCAAAAAGGTAACATAGTGATTTTTTTGGGAATACTGGGGATTTTATTTCTTTCGATGGGGGACACAAAATTTTTCAAAGGAAGTGAAGCCACGGGAAAATCAAAGAAAACTCTTTCGGAATACAAGCAAGGCTTGGAGAGGGAAACGGCGTTGTTTCTAAAGGAGATTGACGGGGTTGGAGATGTTAAGGTTATGATTACATTGGAAGCGGGCGAAGAGGTGGTATATGCTCAAGAGGAAAAAAGTGTGGAGGATAAACAAAAAAATTCCGGTGAAAAAACATTTCAAGAGAGCATAAAATCCACATTTGAAAATGCTGTGGTGATGGTTGGCGGCTCCGGCGAAAAAACAGCACTGATAGAAAAAACAATTCAACCTTCCATACAGGGGGT
>JAVWUR010000199.1:0-1478 GCA_036667055.1 Oscillospiraceae bacterium | reverse complement strand
ACCCCCGAGTTTAATTTCAAGGAGAATTTTGAGCTTGCCATAGGGGTGTGCGAGCACCTTGGGGTGGACAGATACATAGCTTTCAAGGGTATGCAAAAGTTTAAACGTGACCCTTACGACCTTTCAGTCTTTCGCTTTCCAAACGGGGCGGTGTTCATCAATGGAATGTCCATAAACGACCCACAATCCACCCAAATGGTGTATGATAGGCTAAAGGAAACACACAATCTCCACAGCAAAAACTTGACACTGGTGGTGAACAACCGCCGTGACAGAGCTTATAGAACAGAGCATATGATAAGCCTTGTAGCAAGTATTACACCATCGAGGGTGTGGCTGCTTGGGGCGGCACAGGGAGCAGTAAAAAACAGGCTGCTAAAGCAAAACAAGGACTTAAAAGTACGGCAGATAAAAGATATAAAGGAGCTTGATTTTAAGCAATTGGGCGGCGATGAGGTGCTCTTTGCAGTGGGAAACATTGCAAATGAGGGGCATCTTTTGATGGAAAAGGTGAAAGAGGAGGCGGTTCAAATTGAATAATGAAATTGTACTTTTAGGTATAGCCGTCAGCCTTATTTTTTCCGAGCTGACGGGGCTTTCCCCCGCAGGGCTGGTGGTGCCGGGCTATATTGCCTTGTGCCTGCAAACACCATCAAGGATTTTATATACCTTTGTTGTTGTGTTTTTAACGTGGGGGGTGGCACGTCTACTTTCCAACGTGATGATATTATATGGCCGCAGACGCTTTGCGGTGATGATTTTACTGTCGTTTTTAATAAATCTTGCAATTGTCAAGCTGGGGGTTTTGCCCCACAACCCAGGGGTGATAGGCAGCTTGATACCGGGCATTATGGCACAGGAATGGGAAAAACAGGGGATTGTAAAATCCACCCTGTCTCTGATGATTGCGGTGGGAATAATTGCACTGATTATGATGCTGTGCAACATTCCCGTCCTGCCCATATAGGGTGGCGAAGATGAAAAAAGAAACGAAAAAAACCCTTCTATTAGCACTGTGTGCTTTGGCTGTGGGGGCAAGTATGCTTTTGGCAGCAAGTGGCGGCAGGGCGGTAAAAACCGATTATTATGACACTCAAGTCAAGGCGGCACAGCAGCTGCAAAGGTGTATGGAAAGGGTAAAGCTGTATAAGCAAGAGCTTTCTATACCTTTGTCGCCCGATGAGTATTTTGACACGGGTATGCTGGGGGAGCAGTACAATTTTATAACCACCTCCATAGGCGAGCTGGGGGCAAAACGCACCTCGGCAAACCCTGATATGGCAGCACTTGCCGTCAAAATGTTCTACGAGGCAGGGCTTAAAAAGGGGGATAGAATAGGGGCAGGGTTTTCCGGCTCTTTCCCTTGTTTAAACCTTGCAGTCATATGTGCGGCACAGGTTATGGAGATAGAAATTGTGCCAATAACAAGCGTGGGTGCCTCAACATATGGTGCAAACAACCCACAGCTATCCTTTCCA
>JAVWUR010000198.1:0-1509 GCA_036667055.1 Oscillospiraceae bacterium | reverse complement strand
AGTGCCAAGAGCACCCAGCATCATCATCAAGGAGAAAAACATTGCCATAGGCTTCCACTTTTTACCAAGGCCGTACTCGATGTAATACATAGGCCCGCCAAAAAAAGTGCCGTCCTCTGCTTTTTGGCGATAGTGCACCGCAAGGGCAACCTCAACGAGCTTTGTGAGCATACCAAAACAGGCGATAACCCACATCCAGAACACTGCACCGGGGCCACCAATAACGATAGCTGCGGCAACACCTGCCATATTTGCATTGCCAACGGTGCCTGCAAGAGCGGTGGAAACTGCCTGAAAGGGGGTCATAGTACCCTCGCTGTCACCGCCGCCTGCCTCTCTTTTGAAGATTTTGCCAAGGGTGTTTTTTAAGATATAGCCTATCTTGGTTATCTGGAAAAACCCTGTTTTAAAGGAAAAATATATGCCTACAACCAACAATAAAATCATAGTTGGAGGGCCCCAAAGAATGGCATTTAACTGGTTTAAAATAGCTTCCATAATAATTCACCTTTCTACTTTAGCAATGCCGCCATCACCGTGTAGTATTCCTCGGTGACTTTGGTAAGTTGTTCTATTTCTATATATTCATTGAGGGTGTGTGCCAAGCTTTCCATTGAAGGGCCGATGCCCATAGTGGCAATTTTGGCTTCTCCTGCGTAGTGGCTGCCGTTTGTGCAAAAGTTGTACTGGGTAATTTCTGGATTAAAACCGGCGGCGTTCAGTGCCTTGACGGTGTCTTGGACAAAGCTTTCCTCCTTGCTGTATAACCAGCCGGGGAAAAACCGCTCGCCCGTAATAGTTTCGCCTGTGTAGCAGGTCTCTGTGCCAACAGCATAGGATGCCTTGGCGTTAAGCTCCTTGTCCTGTGCCATAAGCTGTGCCAGCAGTGTGTTTATCGGCTCCAAAACGCTTTCCATAGTCTCGCCTACCAGCAGACGGCGGTCATAGGTGGCACGGCAGTATTCCGGCACAACGGAAGCACCTGGGTAAGGAAAACTTTTGATGTCGGTCAATTCTAAAATGCCCTTGCCTAAAACGGGGTGGGAGGTGGGAACAAGCCCTTGTATAGCCTTGATAATTCCGGACATTTTGTATACTGCATTGATGCCTTTTTCGGGGTTTGCGGAGTGTGCGGCCTTGCCAAAAACCTCCAGCACAATTTCTGCACGTCCACGCTGACCGATTTTAACATTTAGCTGGGACGCTTCGCCGATTATTACATAGTCGGGCTTTACACTGGCACTGATTTTTCTTGCCCCAATGCCTTCAAAACATTCCTCGTGCACCACACCTGCAACACAAATTTCTCCTGCAAAATCCTTGTCATTGTCCTTTGCAAAGTTTGCTGCGGCAACAGCCATTGCTGCAAGTGCCCCTTTCATATCTGAGGTGCCACGGCCGTAGATTTTACCGTCGTGTATCTCAGCTGCGAAAGGATTGTACGTCCAAGCGGCAGGGTCTGTCACGGGGACAGTGTCCATATGGCCGTCAAAGAGCAGCGTTTTGCCG
>JAVWUR010000197.1:0-1699 GCA_036667055.1 Oscillospiraceae bacterium | reverse complement strand
AAAATGGATAAGAAATTCTATATTCTTCTAATGATGTTTTCTGTTTTGGTGGCAAGCATTTCACAGATATTACTAAAAATTTCCGCTAAAAAAGAGTACAAGTCCTTTTTGGCAGAATATCTAAACCCACTGGTAATCATAGCTTATGGTATGTTCTTTCTAAGCTCGTTTATCACTATGTTTGCTTTTAGAGGGGTGCCATTTTCTCTAGGGCCGGTGATTGAGGCTACAGGATATATATATGTGGGGATTTTAGGAGTGCTTGTGCTAAAGGAAAAAATGCCTATAAAAAAGTTGGTAGGCAATTTTGTGATAATCGCAGGGATAATTTTTGCACTTCTTTAAGGAGGGGCAACGGATATGAATAGAATGGAAAAAGCGGAAGTCTTGAAAGCAGCGTTAAATTTTTGGGACAAGCTTAACGCACAAACAATAGAATACATACTTGACAACTCAAGGGAAGTGACATACGAGCCGGAGCAGAACGTGCACAGTGCCGAGCAGGAATGTGTGGGGGTCATCTTTGTCAAAAAGGGCAGGCTTCGGGTCTATATGCTTTCCGAACAGGGTAAAGAGGTTACACTTTATCGAATAGACGATGGGGAAATTTGTATACTTTCTGCCTCTTGCGTGCTAGAGGAGATAACCTTTGATGTTCACATCGACAGCGAAACACAGACGCAGGCGGTAGTGTTGTCCTCCTTTGCCTTTTCAGAGCTGGTAAAGACCAACAGCTATTTTGAAAGCTTTGCAAATACTCTTAAAACTCAACGGTTTTCCGATGTTATGTGGACGATGCAACAGATACTTTTTTACAGCTTTGACAAGCGGCTGGCCATGTTTTTATACGATGAAATGGTTAAAAACGGACCGATTATCACATATTCTCATATGGAAATAGCAAAATATCTTGGCAGTGCACGAGAGGTTGTTTCCCGAATGTTGAAATATTTTGAGAATGAGGGAATAGTCAAGATATCCCGCAAGGAGATTGAAATTTTAGACAGGAAGAAATTAATGGAGAAACTGTCTTAACTGTGATTTAATCACTGTTATAAAATGTATAATTGGGTATATTATAGGTATAACATTTTAATTAAACAAATTTTAAAGGAGATAGGATTATGAGCATAAAAATTACATCTGAAAATTTCGAGAGCATTATGGCAAACAACGACACACCGGTTTTGGTGGATTTCTGGGCAACTTGGTGTGGGCCGTGCAAAATGGTAGGCCCTATCATTGAAGAGCTTTCAAAGGAGCTTGAGGGCAAAGTGGTAGTAGGAAAGATTGATGTTGATGAGCAACAATCATTGGCACAGAAATTTGGAGTTATGAGTATTCCCACATTGGTTATCTTTAAAAATGGTGCAGAAGTAAAAAGAGCTGTTGGCTTTAAATCAAAGGAACAAATCAAAGAATTATTGAATGTTTAAAATATTGCAAAAGGCGGCTTGAACAGGCTGCCTTTTGTGCGTTTATAAATAAAATATGTGGAGGGCTAATTATGAGTAAAACATTATATTACGGTGGGGATATAATCACACTGGAAAAGGAATTGTACGCACAAGCAGTGCTGACACAGGATGGCAAAATGATTGCCGGGCTGGCTGCCGAGATTGAAAACCAAAGCCACGCCATTGTCCGTCATGCGCGCAGCGCCGACGAAACACCGCAAACCCAGGTGCGCATCAGTGCA
>JAVWUR010000196.1:0-1718 GCA_036667055.1 Oscillospiraceae bacterium | reverse complement strand
CTCCTGTTATCGCCAAAAAAGGAGACTGAATATTATGAATTTCACGCTTACAAAGATAAATTTATCTAAAAAACAAAAGGCGGCCATTCTCGCTGTCTGTGCCGCTGCTTTAATAGCACTGCCTGTTTTTTCCGCCCTTGCCCCCAAAAAGGAGGAGCTACCCCCTCGCCGCCGTGAATACACCGCTAAAAATGACAATATTATTGTGGGTGTTGACGCCACAGGGGCGATAACCTCCCAGAGAAAAGGGGAATTTGTCCCCATCCCATTGCAGATTGAAGAATACACCGTCAAGGTTGGTGACCGTGTTGAAAAGGGGAGTATCCTCGCAAAATTTTCCCTTGCGGATATTGACACAAAGCTAAAAGCCGCCAATGAAAAGCTTGCCGCCGATGGCTTTGCCCTAGACAAATTAAAGGCAGACAAAGCAAACTATCAGCTGGAGCTAGATAAAAAAATAAGGGATATCCGTGATGCAGAGGCGGCCCTATTTAAGGAAAAATCCGCTGCTGTCACCGCTAAAAAATCTCTCCTTGACCAAACTATCGCCACAAAAACCGCACAAAAAGGGCAGCTGACCGGTGAATTTGCCACCCTTGAAACCCAGCGAAACGGCCGTGTGGAAAAGCTTGCACAATACGCACTGGACGTTGCCACCCTTCAAGGGGAAAACCTTGCACTGCAAACCGAAATCGACACTTTAAGGCTGGACACGGTAAACGATAACACTGTAAAAATCGGAGAGCTGGAGGTGAAAAAGGCAGCAAACGAAGCTAAAATTTCCGACATCCTGCGAGAAAAGCTTTGCCTTGAAAACACCGATTTTGACACTCTACTAAATAATCTCACCTCACAGATACAACAGCTACAGGTGGATATTGACGTGGCAAACACTCAGCTTGCTGCCGCAAATGCCGAGCTTTCTTCCATGACAGAGCAACGCAGTGCCGCCCGTGGAAAGGACGATGAAACCATCAGCATTTTGCAGCGTCAAGGTGACACCCAGCACGGGTTATATGACAGCCAAATCTCCCAAGCCCTCGCCGCTTACAACCTATCAAAGGAAACTCGTGACCAGCTACAGGTATTTCGCAAAAACCCCACGATAAAAGCTTCTGCCAATGGCGTCATCACCACACTTGGCTACTCGCCAAACGCTATGACGGACAGTGCAAGGGCTGTGGCAGAGCTGGGTCTTTGTCAAGAAAAAAAACTTTCTCTACAGCTTGACCCCGTGGATATCGCCGATATAACTATCGGTCAAGAGGTTTCCTTTTATGTGGACGCTTACCCCGATGCCACCTTCCACGGCACGGTGGAGGCAAAATCCTATCTTCAAGATGAAAATGGGAAATTCGCAGTCACGGTGACCTTTGATGAGGCAGAGCAGGAATTGCTGGACGGTATGGGTGCGAACGCCACCTTGATTGTAAAACAGAAACTGAATATACTCACCTTGCAAAACAAGGCTATCCTGTCCGATGCCGGAAAAAGCTATGTTTTTATAGCCAATGCAGAGGGCGTATTGGAAAAAAGAGAAATCACCACCGGCTTTTCCAACGGCCGTCTCACAGAAATTATTCAAGGGCTTTCTGTAGGGGATGTGGCGGTGGTTGAGGAACGCTATGAAAATTCTTGAAATAATAAAGCTTGTAAAAATTAACACCCTGCAAAATAAATTCAAGGTGCTGCTCACCAGCCTTGGTATAATCGTGGGC
>JAVWUR010000195.1:0-1727 GCA_036667055.1 Oscillospiraceae bacterium | reverse complement strand
ACCGAAAGTTGTTTTGTAAAATTCTGTCTCTACTACTTTTTTAAGCATATCTGTAACTTTAACGTCGCTGTCACTAGCAATGTTTATCATATTTCTGTATACGTTGCTTAAAAGCTCATCATTTCGACTTATACGGCTTTTCATAGCTAGAGTATTTAATTCTATAAGCAGTTGAGGGTTGCCACTAACTGATAAATCACTGAGATACTTTTCAATGCTTTTCTTCCAGATGGTGTATTCTTTAGATGATAAAAGCTTTAAACTGTCCGCATATGATAATGTGTTATCTTTGCCAAACCGTTGTATTAAAGCAGCTGTGTCATTGATTATTGTTTGAGCTGCCTCATCATAGAGATAAAACAGCTCCGTTTCAAGCTCTGTAAAAATCTTTTCACCACGAAGTGCTTTTTCCTTTTGAAGCTCTATCCAGTAGCTTGCTGTCTGCTGCTTATTCATTTCCGGTCGCTCCATTCAAAGCTTTTTGGTTACGGGACAAGTTGCTATAGCTTTCCATCATTACAGCATTGTTTTCCTTATCTATTCTACCAAGCTCTTTTTTTACATCATCAATAAGGGGCAGCCATGCAAGCCTTGTCTCTTTCGACACTTCACCCTCCAGCTTTGTAACAACATCAGCAAGTTCCACAATATTTTGCGGTTTGTTTTGCCGAAAGTTCATATCAATAGCTGTGTAATCGTGCTTGCTGACATCTAACGAGTAGTTGATTATATTTGTAAAAAGTTCAATCCGTCTCTGTAAGCTTTTTTTGAATTTACGGGCTTTTATTGAAAAAAGCTGGTCAAGCCCCCAAAGCTTGTATTCCATAGCAACGCCGGAGGAATTGCCGGCAAACTCTGTATCGCATAGGTGTGGCACTTGTGCAATAACGTGCATATCTTCCTGCAAACGATTTTTGTAATTCTCAATGGCAGTATCGTTGATTTCTTTAAGCAGCCACTTTATATCTCCACCGTCATCAAGAATTACCGCACCTTTTTCTTTCATCTCTTTAATATCAGTTGTTCCAACATCTCCCATCTTTGAAACAAGCAGCAGGGCTTCATCATTTTGCTGGAACAAGTTAGCGGTGTTGCTTTGCACCTTGTCATAAGCGTCTACAAGGCTTAAAACGCTTTCAAAATCTCCCAGTCTCTCCTCATTGTTTATGTATTCAACAACTGGGACATCCCCCCAAATGTGGTCAATTGCAGTTGTTATTGTAAAGCTGCCTCCGTTGAGCTTTTCCATACGCCAAATTTGATTTTTGTTACAATACTCAATAGCATAGCTAACATTTCCTTTGATGTCTGTGTGCTGCCTTGTCCATATTGCCGCAAGTAGATTTTTTCGAGTATCATCATAAATAATGGTTGCATCCTCGGGGGAAACCGCCATAAAACGCCTATGATTATCCTCGTCAATGTACAAAAACTCATAGGCATGACCGAAGATACTGCACATTTTTGCAAGCTCATAATTGTGGTCTTGCTCATCATTATAGTTGAAGTCCTGCTGCAAAATGCCAAGTAACACATTATCTTTGCTTGAATAGGTGATTGGATTGCCTAAAAAATATCCGGTGGCAATTGTGGTGATATATTTTGGCATTCCATAAATAATTTTATTATTGGGAACATTTCCGTCCTTTTTAAAATAGCTTGATATTTTATGCTCACCGCAATAATAATTACGTAATTTTTTATAGTTGTAATTTTTGTTGCGAGAA
>JAVWUR010000194.1:0-1808 GCA_036667055.1 Oscillospiraceae bacterium | reverse complement strand
CACAGAGATGTTAATCGATTACAAAATAGAAAATGGCGACTCCATCCTAGTGCTAAAGGAGGTAGAGCCAAAGGTCAAGGCACAGCTGGTGTCCCAAGGATATCCTAAAAGCGGCTTTACCTACGATATTTTTGCGGATAAGGTGACCTTGATGACCACCGACACGGAAAAAGCGTACTACATGACAAAGCAGCTTGAGGAGGAAATTGCGGCAACCATACGCCTGTTTGATGGGGTGAAGGATGCCAAGGTTCAGCTTACCTTGGGCACGGATAAAAAGTATATATTGGACTCCAACAAGGTAGACCCCACGGGCAGTGCAGTTGTTATAATGATGGACGGCGGCTCGCCCACCCCCGAGCAGGTCAAGGGAATACAGCGCCTTGTGATGCGCAGTGTGGCAGGGCTTGAATTTGAAAAGGTATCGGTCATTGATGGCAATGGACGTGACGTGTCCGATGCAGGGGGCAGCTCGGCTGCAAATATACAGTACAACGCCACCACCATAAAAATGCAGATTGAGCGTGCGGTTGAGGAGGATGCAAGAACAAAAATTTTGCATCTGCTCAATCCTGTTTTTGGTGCAGATAATCTGCGTGTAGCGGTTAAGAGCCTTGTGGATATTGACAAAAAAATAAAAGAGATTATCAATTACATACCCAGTGAGGACAACAGAGGGGTAATTTCCAATGAAATGACCTCCCAGCAGGGGCAAAATGGCACAGATGGAGAGGGCGGAGTTCCGGGGGCAGAGACAAATGCGGAGGAAAATGTGCCGGTGTATCCCGGAGTTACGACAGATGGCAACAAGCTGATATTTCAAGACGATAAATCCTATGAGTATCTAGTTAGCCAAGTGACGGAGCAAATCCAAAGCGATGCCGCCACCTATCTTGATACCACTATAGCTATAACGGTGAATGCTCAAGACATGGACGAGGAGCAGATAAACGATATAAAACGTCTTATAGCCAATGCGGCAGGGATATCAATAAAGGATGCAGGAGAAAAAATTGAGATAGTTCCAATGCCCTTTGAGGTGGACAATACTCTCACACCGGAGATTGCAAAGCCATCAACACGTTGGCTTATCATTGTTGTAGTTGCAGCGGTGGCTGCAATAGTTGCGGGGTTGCTAGTGTTCTTTATTACCAAGAAAAAGCGTATGGCTAAGGTTGAGGAAACGGAAAATCAAAACGCCAGTCTGCTTAGCGAGCTGGAGGAGATTAGACATAAAAATAAGGAAGGTCTTGACAGCATCGGAGACTACAGGCTGGGTGACGTTATGGAGACGAAGGTCACCAAGCTGCAATCGGAAATTTCTGATTTTGCCGAGACTAATCCGGCAATAGTGGCGCAACTCATCAAAACATGGCTTAGGGGCGATGAGGAGGATCAACAATGATTTATGACAAGGAACTAACAAATGAGCAAAAGGCAGCTATAGTTATGGTTGCCTTGGGCGCAGAAAATGCGGCGAGCATATATAAATATTTGGGGGATTCAGACCTTGAAAAGCTTACGCTGGAAATTGCACGGTTAAACAATATTTCAGCAGCGCAAAGAGAGGAGACGATAGAGGACTTCTATCGTATGTGCGTAACCCAAAAGGTGGTTACCGATGGCGGTCTTGACTATGCAAAGGATGTTCTTGAAAAGGCATTCGGAGTGAATACCGCAAGCACCTTGCTTGAGAGAATTACCAAGTCACTCACCGTCCGAAAGTTTGATTTTATAAGAAAAACAGACAGCAAAAACCTGTTTGCAATAATCCAACATGAGCGCCCACAGACCATTGCGCTCATTTT
>JAVWUR010000193.1:0-1872 GCA_036667055.1 Oscillospiraceae bacterium | reverse complement strand
TATACCGCCTGTTTATCCTAAAAAATACATAAATACAACATAATGCGACATTATTGAAAAATCAAAATTTTGTGCTATTATAATATTCGTTCCCTCGGCTTTATAAAATGTGCCGTGGGACAGCTGTTTTATGTAATACTATATATATATTATTATATATACTATTATATATAAAAAAATCTAAATCAAAAATACGAGGTCAACTCTTATGCAAAATGTTATAATGTTAGGGCTTGTGAGCTTTTTTTCCGATATCAGCAGCGAGATGGTCTACCCTCTCATACCGCTGTATCTCACCGCCGCATTTGGGGCAACCCCTGCTCTGGTGGGGGTTATTGAGGGCATTGCCGAAAGCGTCGCCAGCCTTTTAAAGGTTTTCAGCGGCTATCTTTCCGACAGATATCAACGCAAAAAGCCCCTTGCCTTTGTGGGCTACGCCACAGGTCTTGTGTACAAAGTCGCACTTGTCCTATCCACCAGTTGGATGGGGATTTTGGCGGCGAGAGTTGTAGACCGCATAGGCAAGGGGATAAGAACCGCCCCACGGGACGTTTTGGTGAGCGAAAGTGCCGAAAGCGGCAGTGCGGGCAAGAGCTTTGGCATACACAAGGCACTTGATATGGCCGGCAGTGCTGTGGGGATTTTGATGGCGTTTTTCATCGTCCGTGCCTCGGGCGGCAATATGGACTACAAAAATCTGTTCATAATCTCCGCTATTCCTGCAATAATCGGGCTGTTACTTCTGCTTTTTGTAAAGGAAAACCCAGCCGTACACAAGATAGAAAAACGAGAGCCATTTTGGAAAAACGTCAAGGGTTTAAACTTTAATTTAAAGCTGTACCTTGCCGTGACCTTCATCTTCACCTTGGGAAACTCCTCCAACACATTTTTGCTTTTAAAAGCGAAGAGCGTGGGCTTTGACGATGCAAATGTGGTTTTTCTCTACTTTTTATACAACATTACTGCCTCGCTTTTAGCTGTGCCCTTTGGCAAGCTATCGGACAAAATCGGCAGAAAAAGAGTGCTGGTGGTGGGATATTTCACCTTTGCTCTTGTATATTTCGGCTTTGCCCTTGTGACAAAGCCCCTTGGTATGATATTTATTTTTGTACTTTACGGCTTTTACACCGCTATGACCGCAGGGGTAGAGCGTGCCTTTATCGCCGAAATTGCCCCTCCCCAATTAAAGGGCACTATGCTGGGGCTGCAATCCACCATTGTGGGGGTTGCACTTTTGCCTGCAAGCGTGATTGCCGGCAGACTGTGGGACAGCTTTGGTGCAGGTGTGCCCTTTATTTTTGGGGGCAGCCTTGCCATCGCCGCCTGTCTTATCCTAGCCTTTGGGCTTAAAACCGAAAGGGAGAAATAACCCTTACAGCGGCATAGTACAAGGGAAAATTCCTCTCATAGCACAGCGGCATTGTACGGGCAAAATCCCCCTTGCAACATCATCGTATATGTAAAAATCGCCCTTACAGCGGCATTGTGGCGGCAAGATACCCTGCCCCCAGCAGCCCTGTATAATTTCCCAGCTGTGCAGGCTTAAAAACCACGCCGCAATAGGTTGGCATAATATAATCCGCCTTTAAATCGCAAAGCTTGTCGATTATATATTTTTGTGCCATAATCCCACCGCCCAGCACCACGCAGGGTGGGTCAAAGGTGTGGATTAGCCCTGCAAGGCCTACCATAACCTCCACAATCCATTTGTCGAGAATTGACCGCAGGTTTTCGTCGCTGTCCAGCTTTGCGAAAATTTTCCTGCCGCTTGTTAGCGTCTCGTCATATTTTTGTGCCAGCTTTACCAGTGCGGTGGTGGAGGCATACATCTCGTAGCAGCCGCTGCGAACATCTCCTGCCAGCTTGTCCTCT
>JAVWUR010000192.1:1638-1912 GCA_036667055.1 Oscillospiraceae bacterium | reverse complement strand
AGAGCAGCGGGTCAGTGAACGTCTGAACTTGACTTTCTGGCATCGCTGCACCGATGGCCTTTGCAAGCAAATCCAAATCGCTTTTGTCGTTATCAACAACCACAAAATTCACTGTATGTTACCTCCTTTCAGGCAGTATATTTGCTGCTCGTTCGTTATTGTATAGAGCGAAGTGTCTGGAAAGCGTCGGGGATTTGAAATGTAAAAATCTTGAAAATCCTGTATTCATAAGGGCTTGCGGGTTTTCGAAAAAACACTAAAAAAATATTTTTTA
>JAVWUR010000192.1:0-1628 GCA_036667055.1 Oscillospiraceae bacterium | reverse complement strand
CACAAAAGCGTCGGGGATTTCAGAGGCGACACAACACCAAAAAATTGTGAAAACCCCAGCCCTCATGCGGGTTTGAGGTTTTTCACAAAATGTTCAGAAAAAATATTTTAATCTTTTTCAGATATTCGCTGGGCTTTTCCTTTCGGTATTTTGATAGTGGCGGTGGTACCCACGCCAACCTCGCTTTGGATGGCAAGCGTTCCGTGGCAGATGGACCACAGGCGGCTGCGCACATTTTCGATGCCAATGTGGGTATCGGAGTCTGTCAGCGGCTCATTTTCATCAAAGCCCACGCCGTCATCTGCGATGATGATTTCATAGCAATCCTCACGCTCCCTTGTGGAAATGGTGACAGTGCCACCGGATTTTTTTCGTGTCACGCCATGCTTTACCGCATTTTCAACAAGGGGCTGTATGGTAAGCGCCGGAATACGAAAATCGACGTTTGCGATATCGTAGACAATATTCAGCTTTTCCTCAAAGCGTTTCTTCTCAATGCCAAGGTAAATCTTGGTGTGCCGCAGCTCGTCCTCGAAGGGTACCGGTGTGCTTTGGGTCAGCGATTCCAGATTGTGCCGCAGATAGTCGGCAAATTCAGCCGTTACCTTTTTCGCTTCCTTGGGGTTTTCATCGCACAGGCCGCAGATGGCGGTCAGCGTATTGTATAAAAAATGTGGCTGTATCTGACTGAGCATGATAGAAATACGGCTTTGCAGCAGTTGTATTTCTTTCTCCTGTAACTCCTTGTCAAGCTCTGCGTTGCGTGCGTCAAGCTGCTCACTCTGCGCATACAGAGCCATCCGGCTTTCTAAGATATGATGCGAGAGGAAAATTCCAATTACAATACAGGTGACACTGTGGGCAATATCCATTTGTGCAGCGATTAAGTCCTTGACACACAGTGCAATCATGGAAAACACAGCGGTGGCAAGGAACAAAAATCCGTACATATAGTGCGTCGGAATAACGAACAACATGGGCAGCACAAGGATATATACAATAACGAGCGTTGCTCTTGCGTTCGGCTCGAAGAAAGTGCCCAGTGCGCAGACAAAAGCAAATACAACAACAGAAAATAAAGCGATGAAGCTTCTGGTCAATAGAACGCTCTTTTGTTTCTTCAGCTTAAAGGTGCAGAGCATTGAAAACAGTGCAAAAAAGCAAGCGGTATAGGCGCTGGAATACTTTGAGAAAAGCCCCGATCCCATACTTACCGCAAGGTAAGACCCTATAATCATTGTCATGACAAGCAGCAGACGTTCCATCATTTTTGTATTGTACCGGTGAATAGCTTCACTTTGCGCTGTGTAAAAGGCTTTGCTTTTCCCACCATAGCACCATGCTTCCAGCTTCTGTTTCATCTTCATCCCCCCATCTGTCGGCATAAAAAAGTCGTTCCATGTCATACATTCCTGTCCGCGGCCGCAGTCATTTCAATGCCACCCAGTGTGAACTCGCCCCAGCTGTACTGCGACATATATTCGCCACGATAGGCATTGATTGCCTCGATGTCGCCCTGCATCCAGTTGTAGTAGTCGCAGGCAATTTGATCCAGTGAAACCGCCATCACGCCGCGCTGCCTGCGGATGCATTCCTCTGCGCCAAAGGCAGTAAAGGTGGTCAGCAAG
>JAVWUR010000191.1:0-2234 GCA_036667055.1 Oscillospiraceae bacterium | reverse complement strand
GTAAAAGCGGCGTCGGTGGTGGTCATAATACCGCCTGTGTATTTTATCATTGGAATGATTCATAATATTAATTATGACTTTGGTTTGCCTGCACTGGTCATCATCATACTGCTGGTGCTGGTGGGTAAAAATGATTACAACTATGTTAGCGGCTGGAAAAAGTCTATGCTCATTATGGTGTTTCTCACCGCTGTCCAGTTTTTCGACATTATGCCTGCATTGGATGGGTTTCCCATAGGGCGAGGGCAGATGTCACGGGACGTGAAGGTGGTGGCACGGTTTTTGGAGGCAGACAGTGCCCTGAATATTACCGGCTGTGTGTTTTTCTTATTATTGATGTTTGTGGGTATGCTGCTGTTTTTGCTAATAAGAGATGAAAACAACCTGCGAGCCATGAGTGCTTTAAAGGAAAAAACCGAGAAGATGGAGATGGAGGCGAGGATAAAGGCTCTTGAAAACCGTGCGTCTATGGAGATGAGAAATTTGGTGCACGATTTAAAATCACCCCTTACCTCAGCACAGGCACTGGTGGGGGTGGTGCGGCTCGCCAGCGAGCGAGACGGGCGAAACAAGGAGGTAGGATACCTTGAAAAGGTGGAGTATTCCATAGAAAAATTAAGCGGTATGATTTCCGAGATACTGTACGAAAACTACCAAAGCGTTGTCACAACAGGGGAAATTTTAAAATCTGTATTGGCTCAAATTTCTATATCCGATTATTCCGCCTTTGTACATTCTGACAATAAAGTGGAGTTTAAAGAGCTGTGCGTCAACAAAATAAGAATGGTGCGGGCACTTATCAATCTCATAGAAAATTCTTTCTACGCCATAGAGGAAAAGCACGCACGGGTGGATATAATAGTTGATAGCAAGGTAAAAAATGAAATAAGCTTTATCACTTTCACCGTCAAGGACAACGGAAAAGGTATAAGGCAGGAGGATTTAGAGACTATTTGGCACACGGGATATTCCACACGCTCCTCCCACGGGTTGGGTCTTAGCTTTGTAAAAAGCGTGGTTGATTCCCTAAACGGGCAAATAGAGGTGCAAAGCATATTGGGGCAGGGCACAAGCATAACCCTGCTAATACCGGAAGGAGATGAAAAAGATGAACAGAGCAATCACAATTCTTTCCATTGATGATGAGGAGTCCATTCGTTTTGCTTTGGGGGCTGTCATTGAAAGTCAAGGGTGGAACGCAATAATGGCAAGCGATGCCATTCAAGGCGTGGAGATGTTTAAAAAGGTAAATCCTGATTTAGTGCTAATAGACTACCATATGCCTAGGATAAATGGCATAGAGGGGGTCAAGATGCTGCGAAAACTCAGCGATACAGTGCCCATCATTGTTTTCACAATAGATGAAAACCAAGATATCGCAAACAAATTTATCGAGGCAGGTGCCAGCGATTTTGCCACAAAGCCCATAAAAGCACCGGACATTATTTCACGCATTAACTTGCACATTCGTCTTTTACAGTCCAATCTTGCAAAGGAGCGAGCCGATGCCGTGACACAGTCTCAGCAAGGGGTAAAGGGCATAGGTGCAGCCACTCTTGACCTTATAAAAGATGCACTTTTGCATTTTGATGACTATGTGACGGTGGAGGAAATTGCCGGTTATACCGGGCTTGCGTACCAGACCACCTACAGGTATTTGCAGCACTTGAGCAATGAGGGCACGGTGGACGTCAAAAGCACCTATGGCAAGGTAGGCAGACCAAAGCAGGGCTATAAATTGAATTTATAAGGGATAAAATAACAGTAAAATTAACCTAAATCTTTAACTATTTGTGCAGGTTGCTTAAAGATTTAGGTTTTTATTTGTAATTTGTTACATAAGATAAAAAAGAGAAAAAATAGTAAAGGTAAAAAATGTATGATAAGATTGTGTCATAAAAAGAAATATCCTGTGTTCAAACAATGAACACTTGATGATAGTCTTTGGTAAAATAAGCAGAAAAATTTATTTATGGAGGAAAATTTTAATGAAAAAGTTATTAGCATTAGTACTGGCATTATCTATGGCAACATCCTTGGTGGCGTGTGGCAAAGCAGACGCACCGGCAACACCTGATACGGGCAAAGACACACCTGCAGTAGCGGTGGAAGATTTGAAGGAAGCCATTGCAGAGCAACCCATTTTGTTGACTTCAGTGGGTCAATCCGCCGACGTTGAAATGGTAAAAACAATGCTCACAAAATCAGAGCTTAAATTCTCTCTTAACAACTTG
>JAVWUR010000190.1:0-2288 GCA_036667055.1 Oscillospiraceae bacterium | reverse complement strand
CTGAACATATTAATTACGCCACCTTTGTGGTACAAGGAGATATCTATGCTTTTTAAACAAACAGGTGATAGTACATTACCAACAGTTATTTTTTTACACGGGGGAGGATTGTCCGATTGGTCGTGGGATAAAATTGCGGCTTTAATGGTGGGTAGATACAATGTTGTAACCACGGTTATTGACGGACATGGGCAGGACGGCAGCGAGGAATTTTCCACAATAGAGGCCTGTGCACAAAAGGTCATAGAGTATATAAAAACCAACCACGGTGGGAAGGTATATGCCATATGTGGGCTGTCTATCGGGGCACAAATAGCGTGTGAGGTGCTATCTGGCAATGAAAATATTGCCGACTATGCTGTTATCGAAAGTGCCTTGTTATACCCCATAAAGGGGACAACCGCCTTGACAGTGCCTACCTATCGGCTGTGTTATGGGCTGATTAAAACAAGATGGTTTGCTAAACTGCAAGCAAAAACACTGCGCGTTTTGCCGGAATTATTTGAAAGGTATTACCAAGACAGTCTCAATATAACTCGGCAATCTTTAATTAACCTAACTATCAGCAATGGAAACTATCCGATGAAATTTTCAATAGCGAATACAGGTGCTCAGGTGCTGATTATAGTGGGGGAAAAGGAGCTGGGCGTGATGAAACGGTCTGCCGAGCTGCTGCACCAAACAATAAAGGACAGCAAGCTTTACATAGCTCCTAAATGCAAGCACGGTGAAATTAGCTTGGCACATCCAAAGGAGTATGTTGAGCTTTTGGAAAGCTTTTTTTAAAAAACTATTGACTTTGACCTAACGTCATAGTGTAAAGTATAGTTGTGGTTCGAACACAACGCTAAAACAGGTGGGTGGGGCGGTTTTATGTACATTGAAACCGATTATCATCACCCGACACTAAAAGAAAGGGGGAAACCCTTGAAACTGAAGATAAACGAGGTTGCAAAGCTCACAGGGGTAACCGTTCGCACTCTGCACTATTATGACAAAATCGGGCTATTTACTCCAAGCGAAACCACTAAATCAGGCTATCGCATATATGATGCGGCTGCCCTTGAGACGTTGCAGCAAATTTTGTTTTTTAGAGAATTGGATTTTCCTCTTTCCGACATAAAGGAAATTATAGCAAATCCACATTATGACAAAACGGAGGTTTTGACCCATCACAAGGAGCTACTTTTGCAAAAAAGGAGAAGGATGGACGGGCTGATTGAGCTTGTGGAAAGCATAATTAAAGGAGACAAGAATATGAATTTTCAAGCATTTGATGATAGTGAAATTGAGGCAAGTAAAAACAAGTATGCCGCTGAGACAAAGGCACGATGGGGGCAAACAGCAGCTTACAAGGAGAGTGACGAAAAGACGAGAAGCTATGATAAACAGCAGTGGAAAACACTGGGGGAAGAGGGAGAAAGACTCTTAAAGGGCTTTGGAGAAATCCGCAGTTTGTCTCCTGACTGCAAAGAAGCACAGGCTCTCGTGGCACAGTGGCAGGCATATATTACCGCAAGCTTTTATACCTGCACCGAGGAAATCCTTTCAAGCCTTGGGGATATGTACACAGGTGATGAGAGATTTGCCGAAAACATCGACAAAAATGGAGAGGGCACAGCTGATTTTATGGCACAAGCCATTAAAATTTATTGTGAGCGAGCAACGGGGAAATAGTGGCAATTCAAGGCTGATATGTTTAGGCAAAGAATAATAATTACAATAAAAACAGGAGCATCGAAAATAAATCGGTGCTCCTGTTTTAGTGGCGATAAATGTGCCGCCGTCATTTGTTTGCCTGTTGCTGGCGAAATTGAAGGGGTGTTTGACCGGTGGTGTTTTTAAAGACGACAAAAAAGTATTTTGGATTGCCAAAGCCCACAGCGGAGGCTATTGCTTCCACCGTCATATCCGTGGATAATAGCAGACGACCGGCATTTTCTACTCTAACCTTATTCATATATTCCCCGATGGATTGCCCTAAGCTCTCACGAAACAAGCGGCTGAGATATGCACTGCTCATACCCATTTCATCGGCAATGCGTAAAGGGGACAAATCGGGGTTTTCATACCCCACATCAATTCGGTGGGAAACCTGTGTGGCAATATCGCTAAGTCTCTGTCGGCGGTGCTCTACACTGTATTGGCAGATGCGGCAAAAGAAAAGGTCTAAACGGGCAGTCAACACGTTGATGTCCTCAAGGCTTGCCAAAAACTCGTCATTGAGAATTTTCTGTGAGGGCTGACCCTGTTCTGCCATCACCTCGCACAGCAGCTGTGTCACACGA
>JAVWUR010000189.1:277-2303 GCA_036667055.1 Oscillospiraceae bacterium | reverse complement strand
ATGAAGATATGCTGTGTGAGGACATAGTCGAGATAGATAGCGAGGGCAACCCCATAGTAAAGGGGCAGGTGCCCTCCTCCGAGTGGCGAATGCACATAGAAATATACAAACGCTATCCCGAGGTAAATGCGGTGGTGCATACACACTCTCCATTTGCCACAGGTTTTGGGGTCAACCGTCAGGAAATTCCGCTTATTTTAATAGAGATGAAGCCGTTTTTAGGGGGAAGTGTGAGAGTTGCCCCCTTTGCGGCGGCAGGCAGTGCAGAGCTGGCACAGTCTATTTTGCCATACCTAGAGGACAGGGCAGCCTGCCTTTTGGCAAACCACGGGGTGGTGGCGGTTGGCGGCACAATGGAAAAAGCATACACCGCAGCGGAGTACGTTGAGGATGCGGCAAAAATTTACTACTATGCAAAAACAAGCGGAACACCCGTTGTTATAGAAGGGTAAAGGTGGCGGTTATGGCGGATAGGTTTTCCCATCATTTTTTAATGACAGCACAGGATGCAGCTGATTATGCAAAGGAAAAGCTTGATTATTTTGACAGTGATAGCGTGTTGTTTGCATCGGAAATTGGCGATGGCAATATAAACTATGTGTTTAAAGTGCAGGATACGTCGAGCAAAAAGAGCCTTGTTATAAAACAGGCGGATGTGCTTTTGCGGTCATCGGGCAGACCTCTTGACACTCAAAGAAATAAAATTGAAGCGGAGATATTGAAAATTCAAGGGGAGCTTGCACCCAAATTTGTTCCCAAAGTTTTTTGCTATGACGAAAAAATGTGTCTTATAGGTATGGAGGACATCTCGGCTTATAAAAATTTACGCAACGAGCTGATGGAGGGCAAAGCCTTTGAAAACTTGGGGGAAAATATATCGGATTTTTTTGCCGCCGTGCTGCTGCCAACCACCGACCTAGTGCTGGATAGAGAAAAAAAGAAAAAGCGTGTACAGTATTTTACCAACATAGAGCTGTGCGATATATCAGAAGATTTAGTGTTCACCGAGCCGTATTACAACTATAAAAACAGGAATATAGTCACACCGGAAAATCTGGAATTTGTAAAAGAAAACCTGTACCGCAACAAAAAATTGAAGGCACATGTGGGGGTTTTACGCAACAACTTTATGAACAATGCACAGGCACTTATTCATGGAGATTTACATTCAGGTTCCATCTTTATAAATGAAAATGGGATAAAAGTGATAGACCCGGAGTTTGCTTTCTACGGCCCCATGGGGTATGATATAGGCAATGTTTTGGGCAATATGTTCTTCCCCTTGGCACGAGGATATTTTTTGGAATATACGGAAAATGATAGGCTGCAATTGGAAAAAACCATACAGGATATATTTGATTTAACCTTTAAAAAGCTAGAGGATAGCTATAAAAAAATTGTCACCTTCGATTTATATGATAATGAGCTTTTCAAAAAGGAATACCTTGCACAGGTTATGTCGGACAGCGTGGGGTATGCAGGCACTGAAATTATACGTCGAGTGGTGGGAGATTCTAAGGTCAAAGAGCTGACAGAGGTGAGCTGTGAAAATATCCGAATACCAATGGAACGCTGTCTTGTTTTGTTTGGCGAAAAAGCTGTAGAAAATCGGCGGGAAATCAGCAGCGGCAAGCAGCTTATACAGCTGTTTAAAAATGCTTTAAAGGACGTAAAAAACATATGAAAAGAATGGACGAGGGGTGGGTTTTTTGCTTACCTATGAGAATGTGGCGTGGTATGACAGTGGCAAGGTCCGGATTTTAGACCGCCGTTGTTACCCTCAAAGGGTGCAAAGCGTTGAATGTTGCACATACCAAGAGGTAGCCATGGCAATTGCCGATATGGTCACCCAAAGTGCAGGCCCGTATACTGCCGCAGGTATGGGTATGGCACTGGCGGCATTTATCGGCAGACGCTTTAATTTGTTTGACGATGAAGAGTTCGAAAACGGTAAGGCAGCAGCAGCCATGGGGCTGGTCGGGATTTCTGAAGGAGCGATTCCTTTTGCCGCCCGCGATCCGCTGTC
>JAVWUR010000189.1:0-267 GCA_036667055.1 Oscillospiraceae bacterium | reverse complement strand
AAAAAGAGTTTTTAACTAAAGCGGCATATGATATTTCTCACGCACGACCCACAACAGCCAATCGAATGGGGCAAATCACAAATGGATGCCTAAAGGTGCAGCTTGCAGCACTGGAATCCGGGGAAAGTGCAGTGGAGGCGGCGGTTGACCGCACGGTGAAATCACTGGACAGAAGATATTCCGCAATGGAAAAGGTGGGGGAGTACCTAGCGGAATTGTTCCCCAGCAATGGCAAAATAATGACACAGTGCTTTGGGGAAACCATTG
>JAVWUR010000188.1:0-2304 GCA_036667055.1 Oscillospiraceae bacterium | reverse complement strand
GCTATATTTTCTTTTCAGGGGCAGGATCAGCGTCATTTTTTGGCGCTTCGGTACAACCGCAGCTACATTCATCTTCGCAAGCAACGTCTTTTTTGTCCTCGCAAGGCTCATCCTGAGGCATATAATCATCTAAATATTCATCGTTAAAAAGGGTATCCTCGTACTCGTCAAGCTCCTGCTCTCTTTTGTAAAGATAATATGCCACAGCACCCAAGGCTGCACAAACTGCTGCGAAAAACGCAAATAATGCCAAACCATTTGATTTCTTCATTTCTGTTTTCTCCTTTGTTTTTACAATGGGGGCGGGCTTTGTACCCTCAGCCAATAAGTGATGTTGAGGCTTGACCGTCTTTAAAATAGTATCGATGGTAAAAATCTTCATCATTAAAGCTGTGCGATACATCTGCAAGCCAAAAGTTGCAGCGCCACCCATTTTCTTAAAAAGTTTTAACGCTGTAGGCATGGACAATTTCATCTCCATAAACTTCCCCCCTCTGTTTTCCTTATATGATATATTATCTCACAAAAATTAAAAACATACAATACGATTTTGATGTTTTGTTTGACAATTAAGTGAAAAATGCTACAATTAAAGATAAATTTTAAAGGAAGTGAAAAACAAATGGACAAGAGCATGGACAAAAGAACATATCTAAAGAAGATGCTTGTAGTGGTGATTTCACAGCTTATAATGGCAATTGGAGGTTCATTTTTGTTTTGTTCCGGCATGGGAAATGACCCCTTTGGGGTGTTTAATGAGGGGATAGCCAACGCTTTTGGCATAACCTTTGGCAGGGCAAACTTTTGCGTATCGGTGGGGATAATACTGACCTGTCTTATTTTCCACCGCAAAAATCTGTCCTTTACAACCATCGTTACGGCGGTTGTTCCCGGGCTGGTTTTGGATTTTTATATAAGCATAATACAAGGGCTGTCGGTGCCAACGGCGGTTGTAAAATATGTTTACCCCTTTATCGGCTGCTTTATTTTAGGCTCCTTTGTGGCGTGTTACCTCACCATGGATATGGGGGCGTCCACCATGGACAATGTGGTGTTGTGGGTGGCACAGGTGACAAAAGGGGACTATCGCAAGGGCTTTTTCATCTGTTCGGTGGTGTTTTTGGTGATAGGTATACCCCTTGGAGGAGTGTGGGGCTATGCAACATTAGTCACGTTTTTCGGAACGGGCAATGTGGTTAAATTTACAACTCCGTTTTTCAAAAGGACTGTAGGAAAGTGGGCGGAACAATAGGGTGAAAAAAATTATCGGTATATTTTTGGCATTTTGTCGGGTGGGTGCGCTCACCTTTGGGGGCGGCTACGGAATGCTGCCCATAGCAAATAAAGAGCTGTGCGACAACAAAAATTGGATAAGCCGTGAGGCAATAGGGGACTGCTATGCGGTGGCGCAGTGCGCTCCGGGAATAATCGCCGTCAATACAAGCGTTTTAATCGGCAACCAATTGGGCGGATTTTTGGGGGGTATGGTTGCGGCGATAGGTATAGCCTTTCCCTCGCTGATAATAATTCTGCTGGTGACAAGCGTGTTAAATGCATTTATCTTTTTGCCTATAGTTGGCTTTGCCTTGTCGGGCATACGGGCGGCGGTGTGCGCCATAATACTCAACACGGTGTTGGGTTTAAGCGAAAACAGTGTGGTGGACGCAGTGAGCTTGGGATTGTTTATGGTGAGCTTTGTGGCGCTCACATTTTTTGATATGTCACCCATATTTCCCATTATTTTGGGCGCTGTGGTGGGCTTAGTGGCTAAAGGGGGCAAAAAGATATGATTTGTCTCACATTGTATTTGGAATTTTTCAAAATAGGTATTCTCGCTTTTGGGGGTGGGCTGACCTCCATTCCGTTTTTACAGGATTTATCGGTGAAATATTCTTGGTATACCTTGCAACAGCTGGTGGATTTTATCGCTATAAGCGAGAGCACCCCCGGGCCTATCGCTATAAATATGGCAACCTTTGCCGGCTTTGAGGCGGGGGGAATTATGGGAAGCTTAGCCGCTACCGCAGGCATAATCACGCCCTCTATAATAATCGTCAGCATAATCGCCAAGTTTCTTGACAAATTCAGAGACAGCAAAAGTGTCAATAATATTCTGTACGGCTTGCGCCCCTGCGTGTTGGCGCTCATCTCCTTTGCGGTGCTGGGGCTTGCCAAGGTCACCTTCTTTAAAGCCGGTGTGTGTCCGGCAAACTTTTTTAGCGCCATAGATTTAAAGGCAGTGGGGATTTTTGGGGTGGTGCTGCTGCTCACCAACATTAAAAAGCTTAAAAAGCTCCACCCTAT
>JAVWUR010000187.1:0-2308 GCA_036667055.1 Oscillospiraceae bacterium | reverse complement strand
CGGTATTTACCATCTGGAAACCGTTTGCGGTTATGCACCACCACTCCTGCTTAGCTTCGTCCACAGTTTTATCGCAAACTGTTTTTATGTACAAACCGTAGGGGCCATCCTCGCCCACTGCAATTTTTTCGTCCAAAAGCAGCTTGCCCAAAAATTCTTCATCGGTTTTAAGGTTGTAGGTTTTTTCCGCCTTGCCACCATCTTCAAAATACACCTCAATGATGACACTTTTGCTGCCGCTCTGTGCCTTTGGGCCAAAAAATTTGTACACCACTCCCAGCACTCCAATCACCGCAACCAGTGCCGCCACTAAAATTATAACATTTTTCTTTTTCATAAATAAACTCTCCCTGTTTTATTATTGTCACTTTTAACAACTACTAATTTAACACAATTAGCTAAAATAGTCAATTGCATATCCCTTTTCATCGGTCGAAAAAACTCTGCCAAATTTGTTTTTGACAGAGTTTTTTTTAGCATTTAAAGCACATATATGTTGACAACATTTTTCCAGTTTAGGGTGCTTTCCTTATAGGTCTCATAGAAAAGGTCAATTCCCACCGAGCCGTTCATAAGCGAGCCGCCCGTGTCGGTAGCGATGGCAAAGCCGTATACAAACTGCCCGTCGGGGCTGGTGATGTATAGCTTTGAGCCGTAGGGAATGACATTTGGATTGACGGCAACCGAGCCGTAGAAAAGCCCAAGACCCGAGGCTCCCCTGCCTCTTTTTGCCGAGTATCCCGTGGCGGATACGTTGGATATGACACTGCTGTAACGAGTTGGAACATTGTTTACAATCTCCACTCCTGCAGGTGCCTTGAGAGGGGATATAGGGGCATTTGCATACTTCAAAACCAGTGAATTTACGGGCTTGCGGATAACCTCCACCTTGCTCACCAAGGAGGATTCCAGCTCTCCGTCCACAAAACGCTCACGGTAGGTCACAAGGTTTTTGCCGTCCGAGCCTTCTCGCAGCACATATTGATTTCTTTTAAAACGATAGGTCAAGCTGTTGGCACGATATTCCGTCTCGAAGGGGATAACCTCTTCGTACTGGCTGTCACGATATTCCACCCTCATCACCTTTACACTGTCCCCCTCGCTTATGGGGCTGTGCAGGCTTGGCTGGGTATAATCGTGTTCCCCCAGCACCACGCCGGCATTAGCAAGACATTCCCCCACGTCACCATCGGTGATTTGAGCTGTCATTGTCTGCCCGTCCACGCTTATAGGGATATCAAAGGTCCTTCTAATAGTTATATTAGTGTAATTGCCGGGAAAGGTTGTGTATAAAATTTCGTCATTGTCGTCTGCTGAAAACCCAGCAAGTGACAGCAGGTGGTCCTGCTTTGCAAACATTGAAATAACCATCTTTGAGTTGTTGTCCGTGTCTTGTACCGTCACCACATTCAAAAGACTATACATCATAAGGCTGGATAAAGCCAGCATAGTCAATGTCACAAGGGTGCACACCATACGATGCCTGTTTTCACTGAAAAAAGTGAAAAGACTGGATTTTGCCTTTATCATAAAATCTCCTTTTTAATATTTCTGTCTATAGCCAAAGCCACAATTATTGAAAATATGCTACATTATGTCTATTGAAATTTTTGACATTTCATCAAAATTTAATCAAAAGTATTGGCACTTTGATTTTCGCAAGTTAGATAAGTATACCATTTTGCTGTACCAGTGTCAAAAAAAAACGCCTATTTTCGGCACTATGCACAAAGAATGGCAGTTTCTCCCCTGTGTTAGCCTTTTGTTAACCTGTAAAAGCCCCCCAATTTTTGTATAATTTTACATATAGAAAAAAGTTATGAAAAATGATTTTTTGATGAAAACATCGGTATTTGACACTAAAAAAGCTTTGTGTGCATATGATAATATTAGCTAAAGACATTTTAACATATATTAATTATGGAGGAGATTTTATGGCTTGTGAAGCAACCGGTTGTAAAGATTTTTTAATGCAGAACAAATCAAAATTCGGGATAACAGAGGGCAGCTTACGGACAGAGTGTCTTGACCTTTGCACTGAAAATGTACGTTGCATTGCGTCAAGGCAGATACGGGATAACATTCCGCTGCCCAGCATAAGCGGCTTTTTGAACAGTTGCACCGGACTTGTGGACACGGCAAGCGGTATCGACACAAAATTTGCGTCACTGCGGGTGACCCACGCCAAGGAAGAGCTTGTGGGCTGTGACACCAACAACCCCGGTGTTCGGGTTATTGTAAAGGGTCAAGTCATTGTGCGTACCATTCCCTGTGACCCACGGTGCCCCCCATCCTATATGGCAATTCC
>JAVWUR010000186.1:0-2329 GCA_036667055.1 Oscillospiraceae bacterium | reverse complement strand
CTCCGGCGGTAACAGTGCCTCTCAAACCATGGGCTGTGTGCTGGCTGAAACCTCCATTGCACTGGCAAAAACCGTTATAATTGAGGGAACACCTGTAGTTTCCACCGGTGGAATTAAAATTTTGAAAACCAATTCCGCCACCAATAAACCCCTTGCAGGTGCTGAATTTTTAATTTCACAAAGTGAAAGCTTTGCCGCCCCCGCCCATACTCTCGTGGCAAACGCACAGGGAATTGCAGAAAAAACAGGGCTTGCCGTGGGCACTTGGTACATTAAGGAGACAAAAACTCCCCCTAATTATATGACCATAGCCGATGTGATTGTAGTTTCTGTGGGAACTGCAACCACCGAGATAAATATAAAAAATACCCCCTATTCCACCATTAAAATCGTCAAGGTGGACGAGGGCGCAAAAGCTCCGGCAAGAGCTGTCTTTGACATTTATGAGGGCAAATCCGTCAGCGGCACTCCGCTTTTCAAGAATTTAAAAAGCGATGCCAATGGGCTTATCCTACAGGGAAATCTTCCTGCCGGTGAGTACACCATAGTGGAAACAGCCGCACCTGTGGGCTATGTAAAAGCCACCGCCCCAATAACGGTCACTATACTGGTGGGTGAAACAAAGGAAGTGAAGTTTGTAAATACCGCCGCCAAGGCACGTATGCACATCTTTAAGTATGACTCGATAAGCAAGGTTCAGCTAGCCGGTGCAGTGTACGAAATATACAGCGATGCCGCCTGTACAAAAAAGCTTGCCTCCGTCACCACCGCCGCCAACGCCCCCAGCGTTGTAGACAACTTAAATGCAGGCACATACTACGTTAAGGAAACACAGGTTCCAACGGGCTACCTTCTTGATGACCGAGTGAAAACCGTGGTGTTAAAGCAGGGTGAAACGGCAAAGGTGGACTTTTATAACACTCGCTCCATCCCTACCGCCGGCAATTACAGCGCCACACTTTTGGTGGGCACATGGATGCTTGGAGCGTCTGTGCTAGGATGGACTTTATTACTAATCTATAAAAAGAGGAAAAACAATGAGGTTAAATAATCTTGCAGGGCTGCTCCGTCCCAAAAAAGCCAGCCCGAGCACCTTGGGGGAAAGCACAGAGCCAAAAGCGGGTTATAATGGCAAAAAAGCCCTTCTACTATGGCTTAAAAGCCTTGACAAATTAAAGCTTGTTACGGTTAGCCTACTGCTTTTCACCGCCGTGTCGGGGACGGTTGCCGCCATGGGTGTTATCACTTTGGTGAGGGCGCACAGCGCCATAAACGCCGGAATTAGTCAGGCGCAGGCAGCGATTGTGGGCAACAAGGACGCTTACATTATAGAAGAAACAACACTAGCTCCTACAGACAATCTCGCCGCCGCTCCCTCTCCCCCTGTCCAACCTGTGCCTATGGTGGGCAGTGCAATTCTCACAATTCATGGAAAAAAAGACACCCAAGTGGCGGTCTATGATGGGCTTACCTCCGATAATCTGTGGCGTGGGGTGGCTAGAGTTTCCGAGTCAAGCGAGTTTGGCGGAGCGGGAAACTGCGTGATTTTCGGCCATAGAGACATTGTTTTCAGGGTGCTAAAAGACTTGAAGATAGGCGATAAAGTTACCCTGTCCACCTGCGACATGGTGTACACCTATCTTGTGTCATCCACAGAGGTTTGTGCCCCCGATTCCCCCGAGATAACCCAAGGCTATGACACGGGGCATCTGTCCCTATTGACCTGCTATCCCTTTGTATACAGCGGCCCTGCCAACGAGCGGTATTTAGTGGTATGCGAGCTGGAAAGCTCCGAGGCTGCCACCCTCACCTAGCGCTTAGGGCGGCTCATAAAATTAATAAAGCAATAATATTTTAAGGACAATTCTTAGGAGTTGTCCTTTTCTTATGCCATTTTTACTGCTGTAATTGCATTTTGGTACTATGTTTTTGCAGCTTGGTTAAAATCCCTTGATTTCCTGCTGCCCACTTCATATAATATTCTCGTAGCTACAATACAGCTTGAAGGAGGTACTTGCTTGAATATAACGATTAACGAAAATCCGGATACCGACGCCGTGGAAGTAATCATAAATTGCAAAAAAGTAAATGACGAAATACTTAAAATGATAACATCTTTAAACTCACTGGAATGTAAAATAACCGGCACGAAGGACGGTCAGACCTTTTTGGTTGCACCAGAAACTATTTTATACATAGAATCCGTTGATAAGAAAACATTCATATACACAGAAAATGATGTTTTCGAAACGGTCTTAAGGCTATATGAATTTGAGAACAGTCTACCCAGTGACGGGTTTTTTAGAGCCTCAAAATCCACTATAATAAA
>JAVWUR010000185.1:0-2430 GCA_036667055.1 Oscillospiraceae bacterium | reverse complement strand
CACAAGCAATAGTTTAAGCTGACAATAAATTGCCATTTTAAAAATTTCTTCCAATTCATCCTCATTAAAAAAGCTTTTTATAGCGGTCATAACAATTATTTTTGCCGCTTTAAGCTCCGAAATCAGCTCTAAATACTGCAAAATGTCCGACAGCTGAGTATACGTTTTTTCCTGCTGTACTGAAATTTCAAACAGCTTTGCCAGCTTTTTTAAATCCATTTCTCCCGATGAGGATATCCCAAGTTCGCTTATCTCTGATAATCTGCAAAATTCCAAATAAAGCTTATTGTACGTTTCCTCAAGGTGCTGCTTTTTCGCCACATCAAAATTTATATTGCTTTCTACAAGTGCCAAAATTGCATTTTGTATTTTTTTATTTCCATACTCTATATCAAAAGGAGACGCTATAAAAATGGTATGTTTTGCTGCGTTAATTTCATCTCCGGCTTCTAAAATATACCCATCGGTATCTATGCCATTTGCCAAAGAAAACAATTGATAGGCGATTTTTGAATAGACGTGCTTGTCAGTTGTGTGTATTGATGTGACATAATTTTTTGATAATACTATTGGGTTTTCCAAAATTTTTGTATGTATAATCATATTATAACCACCCTGTCCATTGTATCTACGGTATTTTTTTTATATACTCCGGTTATGTTTTCCATACCGGCAAATTGCTTTTCCGTGACTGTCAGCATCTGCACCAAGCCTTCTTGCGGCTTGTTCTTTTCTAATTTTGCTTTCACAAGGTTTGCCGTGGAGGAATTGATGGCAAGCTTTGTATACACTGATTTTTGCAGCATTATAAACCCCTCCTTCACAAGAAATTTTCTGAATTTTGTATAGTTTTTAACATCTGCTCCCGTCATCATAGGTAAATCAAAAAAAATTATAACTCGCATAAATCTCTCCCTCATAGTATCTCAAAAAACTCCATTCTATCAATATTTTCATCGGATAAGCACTTTAAGATATTTTTTGTGTAGATAGATAGTGCTGATGAAAAATAATAATCTCCACCATCTATCTTGACAATGGTGTTGAATATGTTAATTAGCTTAACTTTCATTTCGCCATCAAATATTACGGGCATATTATCCACAACAATTCTATCCACAGCAATTCTGAAAGGCTCCATAATGTCGCAGGATAAATTAAAATCGTTGTACTCATTGCGATGGCAAATTCCCAATTGTGTCAAGTAGCCACAAGCTACAATTTCCTTGTTTATGGTCGACAGCAATAGGGCGTAGCCATAGTTTAAAGCGGAGTTTATTTCGTTTTCCTTTCGGCGAGAAAAGTCCTTGCCGAACAGTGCATTAAAGTACACTTTTGCTGCGTGACCTTCCCTGTTGGTCACATCTCCAAACTCAATTTCCATTGCATATTGTTCCAGCATAGCCGCTTGCTCCTGCTTGTGCTGAAGTTTTAAATGTTTAGCTTGAGTTGTTATTTTTTCTCTCACTATCCTTGTCCAAAGTGCTGTTTTTTCATTAGGCTTCCAGTCGATTTGAGAGGGAATAAGCTTTTCCGATTGATAATTTGCATAAAGCGGCAAAATTTCCCCTATGGGGTTATGATGTTCGTCGCAAAATATTACATTAATTTTCCATTTCATCAATTCGCACAGCAGGTATGCGGTTATTGACGCACCTGTTGTATCTAATAACAGCGTGTCAATTTCTGAAAGATGTATTGTGGTCAGCCCCTCCCCTCTCACCACAAGATAATCATTTTGGTAGGTGCACTTAGATTGACTGGAAATTACCACTGTTCTAAATCCCATTTTTTCCTCCTATCGCTGTGGGTTGCAGGCAGCATTTTACCGCCCACCTTATAGAAAAAACAGCGAACTTTAATAAGCTCGCTGTTTCTTTTTACAATATTTTACTTTTGGTTTCAAGCAGTCCTGTCACCGAGGTGTCTATAAATTCAATTTCTTCCGGTTGTAAAATTTTGCCGCCTTTTCTGTCCATTCTATCTTTTAGGTCAGGTATTTCAAACTTTTTAAATGCTCCATATGCCGAGCTAGCTTTGGTGATTTTAAGCATCTCATTAATGAATTTTGCTTTTTTATCCGCCTCTATTTTGTACACTGCGTCACAATTTGCCTTGAGCCTTTGTGCCACCTTTGCATAGTACGGATACTGGCTTTCCATTTTTGCAATTATATTATCAATCACCCTATTAATCTGCTCCGGTTCAACATTGTTAATGGTATATGGATTGTTGATTAGGGTTATTATCTTAACATCCTCTCGGCTTAAAACTAGCTGCTTTGCGTTGATTGTCTCGTCTACACCCACAATATATCGTTCATTGCCTTGATAATTAATTTTTTGATATTTTTTAATGTCATCCTTTATTATTTTTGCATTTTTGTAGCCTTGCTTTTCAAAATGTTCCGCCACTGCATTTGGTCTTGTC
>JAVWUR010000184.1:0-2473 GCA_036667055.1 Oscillospiraceae bacterium | reverse complement strand
GTTTGTAAATATATACACACCTTTTCCTTGAAATCATGATTATCTATCTGCGATGCAAAGTCAAGAAAATCAAGCCATTTTGCACTATCCTTGCTAAATTCATCAATGCTATTAATAAAGTCTTTTCTTAATTGCTTTAATTTTTCACTGGGTTTTTTCTGTACCATTTAAGTCTCCTTTCCTCCTGTGTGCGACATCGTGTCGCACACAATCTACTCTGTCGGCACTATGTTCCAATCGTCATAGCAATCGCCCTCTATGTATAAAAAGTCGCTGCACCAGCCATATAGCTGCCCTGCCGGTGTCCATACATCAAAGATACAAACTAAAGGCTCGTACTTGTTCATTTGCCTTGGAAACCATATGGGGGTAAAGTGCATATTTCCGCCGCTATATGACCAATTGTTCTTTTTAAACTGAAAGATATTTCTTCTGTACCCATTTTCGAACACTCGGTTATAGGTTTTGTAATTAAACTCGGGGAACAATGCAACGGCGTTTTGTGCCGGTGTTGCCATCCCTCCGCTGGAGGTCACCGCTTCGGGCTGCAGGTTTATCCCGTAGCCGCTTTTAATCACCCATTCCAACCCATTTTTATATGCCGTTGGCACCGTCACCGCAGGAGTGATATCAACCTTTGTGACCAGCTGTGCTGTCTGCTGGTCGTACTCATATTCCCAGTTGCCTTTGTCTACGCTCTCGTAATGCTTTAGTGCACAATCAATTGCACATCCATTTTTCTCTTTGCAGGCATCATCGCAAAAAACCGCACAATCGGCAATTTCCACCTCTTCAAATTTTTCTGCCCACCGTGGTATCCATTTGCCCCAAGACAGCTTTTTTACGCTTTCCTGTTTTGGAAGCTTTGGCAGGGTGAACCCCGGCTTTAAATCCGTGGCTTTAGGGTCGGGTGGAGTTTTCTCCGTTAATTCCTGTATCACGGCGGTGCTGGTGGTGTATTCCGGCTGTGCTCCATTCGTTGCCCACACGGTGATGGGCAGCTCCTGCGGTGTGGAGGGTGTGTCCCACTTGACCCACACCAGCGTGCTTTCAATAGGCGGAATGATAAAGCTTTGCGTGTGTGATACTCCGCCAATTGTGATTGTCACCTCTGCCTTATCATCGGGAGAAATGTCCTCTTCGCTTGTGTTGTGCAGCCGCACCGAGGTGTACACCGTGGTGTTGGTTCGATAAACAAAGCTGCCAGCAGGGACAGGCGGTGGGTCGGGTTCTTTTTCTGCAAATTTGACCACGGCACAGCCTAAAAAGCTTTGAATGTCGCTGTCACTTACAAACCCTGTTTTAGTGCCGCCCCAAGCAGGAATGCCAAGGTCGCTAACCTCCAAAAACATTGAAAGAGGTAAATTCTTGCTGGTTAAGTTGCCCATTGCAGCTCGTAATGCTCCACTAATTTTTTGATTGTAATAGCTGGCTTCCTGTGCTGTGAATGCGTACTTATCACCTCTGTATGTAAAGTATGCCATCGGCTCAATGAGCAGCTTGTAATCGCCACCGGTGAGACTGTCGTAGTTGAAATTCAGCTTGCTACAAATATACTTTATTATTGTTTCATCGCTAAAATATGATTTAATTGCAGGAATATTCGCACCACCAGAGCCTGATATTATTTGTGGCAAAGGCACATCAATATTTGATTTCTTGAAATTGTTCCCTACTCTTAATATAAATCCACGCCCACCATTGTATGACACCTTATCTATAAGTCCTCCGTGAAAGTCTACCGTGACATCTCCTATGTTAGAAAAGTTAATGGACTGGCTAACTGGTACGTTGTCACTGTCTCGTACTACTGTTATTCTTACTCCGTCATCACCAACGTGCCAAATGTTTTTACCTGTACCCTCGCCCATATCACCACCGCCGCCATCTACATTAGTGTCAGCAAATACTAACAATGGCATCAGTGCTACAAAAATTGCTGTAAAAAGAAAAATCTTAATTATCTTCAACATATTCTCCTTATTAAATAGAAAAAGCAGGCTCTATAATAAATGTTGGGGTAACACGAATAGAGCCTACAAAAACGAAAAAAAGAGCTGAAAAAAAAGAGCTGAAAAAACAGCAAAAAACAGTAGAGCATATTCGAAAACTCGTGTAAAATGGAATTGACAAAAATCACCAATTTTACGGAGGAACGAATATGCTCTACACTGATTTTACTACAAAACTGCTGGGAATAAAAGATGTAATTGTTAAAAAAGTTGAAGAAAATGAAAAATCTATAGAAATTCATATAGAAATGCCACTAAAAGAACAAATTTGCCCTTGCTGCGGCTGCAAAACCACAAGCGTACACGATTATCGCATACAAAAAATAAAGGACGTTCCCTCCTTTGGAAACGCAAGCTTGCTGGTAGTGCGAAAGCGTCGATACAAGTGCAAGCACTGCGGCAAGCAATTTCTTGAACAGCTGCCCTTTGCCCCTCGATACTATCGAATGACCGGCAGAATG
>JAVWUR010000183.1:2150-2493 GCA_036667055.1 Oscillospiraceae bacterium | reverse complement strand
TTGCGGTTGAGGGGACAATCTCCTTGCGTTGCTTTGAGTGTTCGCTGATAATGCTAAGCACCGTGTCCACCTTTTCCTCCTGTGTGCCGATAATCAAGGTTATGTTCCCCGACATTAAAAACCCACCTGTTGTGGCAAGCCTTGTTACAGAAAACTTTGCCTTGGTCAGTGCACTGGAAACCTCTGAGGAATCCTCCTTGTTGATAATTGCAAATATTAGTTTCACAAAAATACCCCCTTTGTGTTTATAGTTTTTTTAAAGCACCCTTTGTGCCTTTCGCCCCACTGCGGCAATTTGCCACGGCAAGAGCCTGTGTCCCGTGCTCAATTATATAATAGCACT
>JAVWUR010000183.1:0-2140 GCA_036667055.1 Oscillospiraceae bacterium | reverse complement strand
ATTGTTTTATGGGCAGCATTGCATTTTGTGCCATAGAAAGACAACGTATTCCAAGGTCTATGTAAATTTTGGCACTTTCAAAATCCGCCGCACTCTCTCCGCATATGCTCACGGGGATACCTGCCGCCTTGGCATTTTCCACCGTCATTGCTATAAGCTTTATTACCGAGCGATGAACAGGGTTGTAAAATGCCGCCACACCGGAATTTATCCTATCCGCCGCAAGGGTGTACTGGGTCAAATCGTTGGTGCCAATGCTGAAAAAGCTTACGCACTGTGCCAGCTCGTCGCTTATCAATGCCGCCGCCGGAGTTTCAATCATCACGCCCCACACGATGTTGTCCTGTGAAATTACCTTTTGTGCAAACAGCCTGTCACGAACCTGTGCCACAAGCTCCATATAATCGGTGACATCCTTTAGCATACTGACCATAGGTATCATCACGTTGATTTTTCCGCACCTGTCTGCGGCGATAAAAAGTGCTTCTATTTGGTCGCAAAAAAGCTGGCGGTGGGCGTAGATTAGCCGAACGCCACGCACTCCCAGTGCCGGATTTGGCTCCTTTTCTTGGGAGATTGTCCCCAAGGGCTTATCCGCCCCGATATCATAGGTTCTAATGGTTATGGGCTTTCCTTGTGACGCAAGAATACAGCCGCTGTAAAAGCTTATCTGACACGGTATGCTTAAATCGTAATTTTTGCTCATAAACAAAATCTCGCTGCGTACAAGCCCAATGCCCTGTGCACCGTTATTTATGGCAAGGGTGATGTCCTTTGGGTCGTTGCAGTTGGCGTATATGAAAATCTCTGTGCCGCTTGAATGAATTACAGGGGTGGATTTTAATGCCTGTGCAGACACCGTGTCTCTTTTTTCCAAATTCATCTTGTGGTTAAACAGTGCAAGGGTTGCTTCACTAGGCGACAAAAACACCTCGCCGCTATAGCCGTCCAGTGCCACTGTTTTGCCTGCGAACAAAGGGTTTAAAATCTCGCTGTCCACACAGCACACCGAGGGTATGCCCATGGTGCGTGCAATGATGATTGCGTGGCTTTGGTAGGAGCCGCCCACCGTGATAAAGCCCATGGCTAAATCTCTGTCAATGGTGGCAAGGTCGCTTGGGAGAATTTCGTCCGCCACGATAATCACCGGCTCTGTGAGCACAAACCGCTCACGGCTTCTGCCATCCAAAATGTCTACCACCCGTGTGAGCACATCCCGAATGTCGCTGGCACGCTCGCTGAGATAACCGTCCTTGATGGACTTTATCCTGCGGCAATACTCCTCCATAGCCTCTTCTACCGCCAATGCAGCACCCATACCAAGGTCTATTTTCCCAAGGATAAGCTCGTTCATCCCATTGTCGTCCAGCATAACAAGCTGAAAATTCAATATGTCCTTATGCTCCTTATCGCTGGTTTCCATAAGCTGACGAAGCTCATCCTTTGCCAGAATGACAGCGGCATCAAACAAAGCTTTTTCACGATGGGTTGCAAGCACCACTCGTTTAAAGCCGGTTATCCGCCTGTTTATTATCTTGATTTTTGCCACAGTAAGCCCGCCTGATGCGGCTGTTCCTATATATTTTACCATACGACCTCCGATAAATTGTATTTTATGAGGCTGACAGCTATGAACATTGCAGTAAAGCCACTGCCTGAAGGCTCGGCTTTAGATAAGCTGGTGTAATAAGGACAAAAACACATTGCCCAAATTAGCAGCACCTATTGGTGCTATGAGGCGTGAAGAGAGTGTATCCTTTAAGAGCTGCTCGTATTTGCCTTGAATGATGGAAAGCTTTGCCCTGTTGAGCAGCACCACCACAAGCTCTTGTGTATAGATTTCGGTTATGGGAATACCGGCACTCATCATGGCACTTTCCAAAATTGCAAGAAACCTTTCCTGTTCCTCCTGTGCCCCGTCACGGTCTCGCTTTAGATACATCTGCAAGCTTAAAAGTATAGTGGGGTGCAGCTTTGCAATGATGTCGCACAGATATAAAAGCTCCCTGCCAAAGCTATCGTACAGCTTTTGTATCTCCCCTATTTTGAAAGCGTATGCCGTGCCCTCCAGCTTGCCAAACGCCTTGTAGGTATCAAGGTATCCAAGGTCCATATTTCGCTGTGCAAGCTCCGGCTTAAA
>JAVWUR010000182.1:0-2507 GCA_036667055.1 Oscillospiraceae bacterium | reverse complement strand
GACCCCACAAATATGATATTTGAAGAAAGAACTAAGATAAATTGTTTTTATTGCGGGAAGTATAACAATAGTTGGCGTTGCCCCCCAAACTTGCCGGATATTGACTATAAAAAAATGTTTTCCGAATATGATAATGGGGCTATCATTTATATTGCACTGCCTTTAGTGGGACAGGATTATCAAGAGGTAAGGACAAATTCCTCTGTGTTTTTACACAAAACAATGTTGGAAATGGAAAAGTTTCTGTGGGACAAAAACTTCCCTATGGCAGTTTCTTTTATCGGCGGTTCCTGCAAGCTATGCAAGGGCGGCTGCGGAAAGGAAAGATGTAACAACCCATACAGTGCACGTTCGCCGATTGAGGCTACTGGGGTTAATATAATCAAAAGTGCGGCACAGTACAATTTAGACATCAAATTCCCTCCATCAAATTGTATGATGAGAGCGGGAGTACTTTTATGGTAAGGAGAATATAAAATGACCTATATTTTTTTAGTTGCCGGCAGGGGCACTCGATTGCAACCATTGACATTGAAAAACTCAAAATCGCTGTATAAACTAGACAAGAACACTACAGTTTTGCAGCGTATGGTAAAGCTGATAAAGGAATTTGATAAATCCGCTGAAATTGTGGTGGTAGTCGGGTTTATGGCAAAGGATATAAAGAAAAAGCTGGAGGGCGTTGTGTTTATTGACAACCCATTTTATGGAGTTACCAATTCTATAGCGTCGCTGTGGTTTGCTAAAGAGTATTTGGACAGGGATAATGTTACAATTATCAATGGGGATATAGTTATGTCAAGGGAGCTTGTCTCTAAGATTGTCTGTGCCAAAACCGATAAGCCAACAGTGCTTATAGACAGCTCCATAAAAAACAATGGCGATTACAATGTGGAAATCAAGGGAGAAAAAGTGCTTGTTATGAGCAAAGAGCTTGATGAATATTATGGCGAATATGCAGGTGTAACAAAACTTGACAGGTCATCAGCGAACATTCTTAAAGAAAAGATGATAGAAATGGTAGAGGATGGAATGTATGACCAATGGTATGAAAACGCCTTGGTGCAGCTTATATTTGATGATGACTTTGCACTTTATCATAAGGACATATCGGAATTCCAGTGGACAGAGGTAGACAAGGTGGGAGATATGCTGCTGGCAAAAAAAATACATCTAGATAGCTGATAAAATCGCAGAAAGAGGATATGTTTGAACAAAAAGCAAATAAGTATAAATATGATATCCGGGCTTATTGCAAGTGCTGTTACATTGGCAATAAGCTTTTTGCTCACGCCATATATTGTGGAAAATTTAGGGGATGAGGCATATGGGTACATTGGCCTTTCGGGCAATTTCATAGTAATAGCGAGCGTATTTACCACCGCTCTCAACTCTATGGCAAATCGGTTTATTCTAATTGCCTACGAAAAGCAGGATGAAGATAAGGTGAATGAGTATTTCAGCTCACTTTTTGTCGCCGGAATATTTTTAGCGGTGGCTTTTATTGCCGTAGGGCTTGGAATGTCCTTGAATATTGAAAAAATATTTAAGATAACCCCTTCGCTGCTGCCGGCAGTAAAGCTTACATTTATTATCTCCATCACTAACTTTGCTGTGATTACTCTGTTTACGGTATTTTCGGCGTCTGTATTTATTAAAAACAGGTTAGATTTAACCGCAAAGGCAGATGTAACGGCAAATTTCTTTAAAACGGCATTTCTTATCTTATCGTTTTCCTTGTTATCTCCGCAAATTTACTATGTTTCAATTGGCGGACTTATTTATACGGTGGTGCTGTACATAGGGCATATTATAAACACTAAAAGATTGTTGCCCGGCATAAAAATAAAAATGTCACTTGCAAAGCTAAAAACCATTAATGAGCTTGTCTTTTCCGGAGCTTGGAACTCCTTTGGAAGCTTGACACAGCTTTTGATGGTAGGGATGGATTTGGCACTGGCAAATTGGTTACTGGACGGCAGAGCTATGGGGCTTATGTCCATTGCCAATACCATAACAATTGCCTCTAATAGCATATTGGTTATAGTTATTGGGGCATTTACGCCTACATTAGCGAAAACCTATGCCCAAGGAGATTTGCAACAGTTGCACAGGCAAGTCTCGGATGCCAATAGATTTCAAGCTATGATAATGTTTGTACCAATAGTGGGGATTTTCACATTTGCACCGCAGTTTTATAAGCTGTGGATGCCATATAAAGACAGTGCGGACATTTTGCTTTTGTCGGGGATAACCTTTGTAAAGGTGTTTGACCAATTTGCAGGTCTTACCATACAAGCGGCGGCAAATAATTTTTACCTGTTTAACAAGCTGCGTGGCAGCGCTGTAGCAAAGCTTGCTTTAAGTGTATTGAACATACCAATAGTGCTAATTTTAGTTAAAATTGTAGGCAACTACAACTGGAGTATAATTATAATTTCGGGGGTTAGCACGGCACTGTATCTAATATATTATTGGGCGATTGTACCGAAGCTATTGAGCAAAAT
>JAVWUR010000181.1:0-2541 GCA_036667055.1 Oscillospiraceae bacterium | reverse complement strand
ACCTATTAAGGCAATATGTTTTGCAATCTTCGGCACAATAAAAAACGCCCCGACTGTCATTCGTGCGCCGTGCTTTGAATGACCGTTAGGGCGTTTTGTTGTGCTCTATTGTGGGCTTTGCTTTGCTTTGTATTTTGTTTTGCTCTACTATATATTTTACTCTGCTCTACCGTGGGTTTTCCATTTCTATAGCTGCCCCAGTGCAAGCTGCACCCCAAAGGACACCACCACCACAAGTGCGGAGATGATAAATCCGTGAACCATTGGCATTATTCCGCTTTTTGCCACCTTCTTAAAATCGGTTTTCAAGCCTATTGCCCCAAGTGCCATTATCATACCAAACTTGCTTACAGCGGAGATGACGCCGCTTAGTTCCGGCGTTATTATTCCGGTGCTTTTAACCCCTACCATCCCTAAAAATGCCACTATAAACCACGGGAAAATTTTGCCTATGTCCACCTTTACCCTTCCCTTTGCACCGCCGCTTTTTTTAGCTTCTATCCGCTGATTTATGTAAGAAAAAATCAGCACCACCGGCACTATCGACAGTGTCCTTGTCAATTTTACTATGGTGGCGTAGCTGCCTGCCCCATCGGAAAAGGCATACCCTGCCGCCACCACCGAGGAGGTGTCGTTTACCGCCGTGCCTGCCCACAAGCCAAAGCCCATATCGCTCATGCCAAAATATCTGCCCATTATGGGAAAAAGTATCACCATCACTATATCGAAGATAAAGGTGGCAGAAATGGCGTAGGCTATATCCGAATCCTCTGCATCAATGGTGGGTGCGATGGCGGCAATGGCACTGCCACCGCAAATGCCTGTGCCTGCGGAAATTAGATTGGACAGCTTCCAGTTCATATGAAACAGCCTACCGAAAAGGTTGCCAAAGCCAAATGCCGCCGCCAAGGTAAAGCTCATAACTATGAGGGAATATTTCCCCGTGCTCAACACCTGTGAAAAGCTCAAGGTCGCCCCCATTAAAACTATAGAGCCTTTGAGCACCTTTTTGGAAACAAAATTCAGCCCCCTGCCGCAGCCCAGCTTTTCCGTATAAGGGTGTAGCAGCATACCGATAAGCATTGCAAAAACCCCTGCACTAATCAGATGGTAGGGTATCATCTCCCCTATATATTTTGAAAAAACCGCCAAAATTGCCGTCATTGCAAGCCCTGTGGCAAGCTCCTTTGAATTTTTGTTGTTCATATTTTTTATCCTCTGTGTTAAATTTGTGTTTTGTATGGCTTGATTTTACCACAGGTTTATTATAAAATCTAATTATGAATATAAATAGTTGTATAAATTTATTTTATAGTTAAGAGGTATACCAATATGATTGATGTGAGAATACAAACTTTTCTTGCTTTGTGTGAAGATAAAAGCTACACCAAAACCGCCCAAAGGCTGTTTATCACCCAGCCCACAGTGACACAGCACATACAATATCTTGAAAAACGGTTTTGTAAAAAGCTGTTTTGCTACCGTGGAAAGTCCCTTGTTTTAACGGAGGATGGGGTGGCTTTCAGAAATTTTTGCCTGTCCCTCAACGCCAACATTCAAAGCTTTGAAAACCAATTTTCCACAGCCGACACCCAGCGTCAAAGGGTTAGCATGGGGGCTACCAAGACTATAGGCGACTTCTTTTTGCCGCCTATAGCGGAAAAGTTTTTGACCCGTCACGCCGATTTTCAGCTTAACATTCAGGTGGAAAACACCCATATGCTTTTTGAAATGCTGGAAAGGGCAGAAATTTCCTTTGCCCTTATCGAGGGCTTTTTTGACAAGTCACTGTACCACTGGAAGCGTATAAAGGGGGAGGAATTTATCTGCGTTTGTTCCTGTCGGGACAGCCTTTCAGACGGTGTCTCCTTTGAGGAAATTTTGTCTCGCCCATTGTTTTTGCGTGAGGCTGGCTCGGGCACTCGTGACATCGCCGGGAACATTATAAAGGAGCACGGTTTTTCCGCCCACAATTTTAAATCGGTGAATGAGCTAGGCAGCTTTGCCCTTATAAAGCCTATGGTGATAGAGCTGTGCGGAATAAGCTTTGGGTATCGGCAAGCCTTTGAAAGGGAACTAGCCTTGGGGGCATTAAAGCAGCTGACCTTTGGGCAAGCACCAAAATATCGTGATTTCAACATCGTGGGGCTGAAAAATCAACTGTGCAACCCATATTTTGACGAGTTTTATGACCTGTGTACAATGTAGATTTTGTACGCATTTTATAAAACAAAATAAATTTTGGCAAAGCAAAAGCAACTAAATCCATTAAAGAGAAGTCACCAATTGACAACGATTTGGATAAAGTTGCTTATGAGGATATTATATTCAACAAGCCGGAAAATGTCAATACCCTATCTAAAAACAATCGAAAAAGCCAAAATCCCGATATAATTAAAAAGACAAAAGCATTTTGTCACTAACCCATCACTAACAGTTTGATTTTTTTGCAAAAACAAAAAAGCTTACAAACATTACTGTCTGTAAGCTTTTGTTGTGGTGAGCTATCGGAGATTCGAACTCCGGACACCCTGATTAAAA
>JAVWUR010000180.1:0-2606 GCA_036667055.1 Oscillospiraceae bacterium | reverse complement strand
CAACTTTATTGCTAACCGTTGCGGTTGGGGCTCGCTCCGTGCCGTTATAGATGAAGCTGGTTGTTGTTCCCCATGTGATGGTTGCCGTACGCTTGTCCACTTTTAGGGTTGCCTCGGCAGATTCATAGTTGCCTGTTTCGGGGCTTTTTTTAGGTGAAACCACCTTGAATTGATAGTCGCCTGCCGGAGTTGTGGCGGTGGTGGTCATGGTCAGTGTTTCGTTTTTTGTACCGCTGAACGCCGTGGTCACGCCTGTTGGTGCGTTGCCGTCTGTCCATGCAACACTTGGGACAAAATTGCTACCAAAGTTGCTTGTAGTCACGGCATAGGTCGGGTTTGCCGCTGTGCCATAGGTCACTGTGTTAGATTGTACGGCTACTTTGATAGCGGGCTCCGGCTTTACCCATATTGCATACAAGCATGTTTCGCTGTTGGGCACATCTGTTGCGCCCGGAGCATAACGTGTGCCACTGCCGTCTTTTGCAGTGTTCCATTCGAAGTAGCTACCAGCGCTTGGACGGGTCAGCTTTGTTTCGCTGGGAACTTTGAAAGTGTCACCTGCGCAGACGATGCTAATACTGTTTGCGCCCTTAAAGTTGCCGCCATTTAGGTCTAGTGTGATTGCTTTCAATTTGCTGGGGTCCTTCACCTCAAGGGCGGGGCGGAAGCCGAAATGCCCATAGTTCCAGGATTTATTAGCTGGACCCCAGTCGTCGACGGAGTAGTTCCCCTGCACCGCACGATTATCAAGCTTGTATCTGCCAGCATCGTCCGTGGCGACTTCCTGCCCCCATGAACAGATGTTCTTCCAGTTTTTAATATAATTTGATGACTTGCTTAAAATTTGGCTCCATTCGTTGTTGGACGGATTGCCTCCCTTCCTATCCCCCACGCTTAGGGAACGCAGCGTGTAGTTAGTATTGTCAAAGTTCTTGCCAAAAATGAGATTTGCTGAATTTAGGGAATCCCAACTTACCGCTTTGCTGATGTTATAATCCACCACAAACAAGGTGCGGGTACCTGATGTTTTAGTGGTGTTCTCGTTGCTGTGGTGTGGAAGGTTATAGGCATTTATTGAACCCACATAGGTAAAGGGCACATAGCGCAGGCTTGTATCCGGCAAAGCGGTGTTGATTGTGCCGACGATGCCAGCCGACGACAGGTCGAAGTAATAGGTGCCGCCTTCGGTGAGAGTGGCGCTCGCACTGCGTGCCTTTGGGGAAGTATCGCCCTCCGCCGCAAATACGGCCTGCGGCAACAGGGTAAATACCATCGCCGCCGTTAGTACAAAGGATAGGATCCTTGCACTTAGTTTTTTGTGTTTCATTCTCTTTTTTCCTCCTGCTATCATCTTGTTTTTCTATAAACATGAATTTTCCTTGTGTTACACGGCAAGCTGTTTCACCAGTCCACCTAACATGTGGGGGGATATCGGCTTTAAAAGATAGTCGTCAGCCCCGGCATGAACCGCATCCATTCTGTTTTGCTCGTCCTTTGACAGCATGACAACCGCCAGCTTTGGGACGTTTTTTCTGAGCACCTGCATCAGCCGAAAGCCGTTGACCGGGCGCATATCATCTGCGATAAACACCATATTCACCGGATTATTGCAGATGTATTTTGCCGAGAGCAACGGGTCGGTGAAGGGCTGAACCTGACATTCCGGCATTGCCACGGCGATGGCCTTTGCAAGCAAATCCAAATCGCTTTTATTGTTATCCACAACCACAAAATTCACGGTACGTTATCTCCTTCTCAAAAATACTTTTGTTATTTTTTGTTTTACGGTTATGATACCATAGGAAGCGTCGGAAAAGCGTCGGGGATTCTAAAAAACAAAATTTAAAAAATCCTGTATCGATGCGACTTTGCGGTTTTTCGAAAAATATTTTTTAAAATATTTTGTTTTTTCTAGGGCGTGTTTGAAAACTCGTATAATCCTTAACCACTTCAATCGCCGGTCTGCTGTTGCAGGAGTTATCTAAGCAACTTGCTTTCTGCTCCAATGCGGTAATCTGCCGGTCGTGTTCGTCCAGCCGCAATGAAAAGGATTGTTTAAATCATCATCAATAATCAGTACTTGATTACGTATTTTTTTCCTTTCCAAGAACAGGGGCGATGATTGCTCACCGCCCCTGTTAAGTGTTGTGGCGGGTTCTATCAGCCACTTATCAATGTGAATTTATTTCTGAGGAATCTTCAACTCCGTGCCAATGGGTACATTATTTGGGTTTTTAATACCATTGAGTCCCACAATTTCTGCTACGGTGCATTTGTTTTTCATGGCAATGTCCCAAAGGGTATCGCCGCGCACAATCTTGTGGATGACATACTTTTTGGTGTCGGGGATCATGGCATCAATCTTTGTGCATATGCCGTCATTGCCAAAGTGATAGGTCGTGTCGTCAATGGTTTTTGTGCCGGTGAACAGCTTGCCGTTTTCGTAATAAACGATTTTTCCGCTGTCGTTCATGTCAAGCCCCTGTGTGGTTGCCTTGTCGATGACAAGCTCCACATAGCGGCGCAAAACTGCGGATGCTTGTGCTTTTGTAGCTTTCCCTGTTGGGTCAAATTTGTTGCCATCTTTGCCCATGACTACGCCTTAT
>JAVWUR010000179.1:0-2620 GCA_036667055.1 Oscillospiraceae bacterium | reverse complement strand
TGACAGCGGCAAAAACCTCCAGTATCAAGGATTTTAAAATCGAGGATTTGAGCAGAAATCAAATTTCCATACGCTTTGACCGCTTGATAGAAAAGCAGTTTAACATCGGCATAGATGTTTCGGCACTGGTGATACCGGGAGAATATATGGTGGACACCATCTACACCACGCCGGAAACTATAAGCATAAAAGGGCCGGAAAACACCGTGAACACTATAGACAAGGTGGTTGCCAGTGTAAACCAAGAGACGCTGTCACAATCGGCGGTGCTGCCTGCCACCGTAAAAGTATACGATGTGAACGGGGCACAGGTGGCGGAAACGTATTTGACAATGGACGCAGATGATATCACCATCACTGTACCGGTGCTAAAGGAGATAGAGCTGCCAATAAAGGTGGAGTTTATCAACGTGCCACAGGGCTTTGACACGGACACGCTGCATATGTCTCTTTCGCAAAGCAAAATTCATCTGGCAGTGCCCAGCAAAATCGCAGACAATTTAACAGAATTTGTGGTGGGTTATATCGACTTAAAGACCCTTAAAACCGACTCTCCATATCTGTTTGATGTAAAGGTGCCCTCGGGGTATAAAAATATGAACGAGCTGGAAAGGGTTTCAGCGACAGTTTCTTCCTCAAACCTTGTCACACGAACAGTGGCAGTGTCGGAAATCAAACTGATAAACAAAGGTGAGCAGGATGTAGAAGTCTTGACACAAATAATCAACAATGTTCAAATAATAGGAGAAGAAGAAGTGGTGGAGGCTCTTTCCAGCGGAAGTGTCATCGCACAGATTGACTTAGCCAAGGGTGTCCTAGCTAAAGGTCAGCAAACGGTTGAGGTGGAGATAATAATTCCGTCAACCGGTGCGGCATACGTCCGTGGGGCATACACAGCCACCATTAAAAATTAAATTATGATAATAATAAACAACATTAAACTGAGCATTGACGCCCCTAAAGAGGAAGCTTTCGCAGCGGCTATGGCAGCATTACAGCTGAATGAAAAAGAAATCAAGGACATTTTTATCCACAAGGTTTCGGTGGACGCAAGAGGGATAATCAAATTTGTATACAGTGTGGCGGTGGTTTTGGCAGATGAGACACAGGAGAGCGTCTTTGTAGAAAAATCGAAGGACATCACCGTCAAAAAACAATCCCCATTAGTGGTTGCAAAGGGCGAAAAGCCCTTGGAAAAATCTCCCGTAATCTGCGGATTTGGCCCTGCTGGCTTGTTTTGTGCCTTGATTTTGGCACGGCAGGGTTTTAAACCCGTAGTCCTCGAGCAGGGTGAGGATATGGACAGCCGCATTGAGACGGTGGAAAGGTTTTGCAAATCTGCACAGCTCAACACACGCAGCAACATTCAATTTGGGGAGGGCGGTGCAGGCACTTTTTCCGATGGCAAGCTGACCACGAGAATAGGGGATGAGCGGTGCGATTTTGTCACCGACACTCTAATAGAGTTTGGAGCACCACAGGAAATAAAGCTGGTGGCAAAGCCCCATATAGGCACGGATAAATTGGCACTGGTCATCAAGAACATCCGCAAGGAGATTGTGGCACTTGGGGGCAGCGTGCTTTTCAACACAAAGCTTGCGGATATAAATATAAAGGACGGCAAAATCCAAGAGGTAGTGCTGGAAAATGGAACTATCGCCACAGAGGTTTTGGTTATGGCAACGGGGCACAGTGCAAGGGACACTCTTTTTATGCTGAGAGACAAGGGCGTCAACATCAGTGCCAAGCCCTTTTCCGTAGGGGTTAGAATAGAGAGTTTGCAAAGTGAAATTGACAAGGGGCTGTACCACTGTATGGCAGGGCACGCCGCCTTGCCAAAGGGAGAATACCAGCTTTCCACCAAGATAAAAAACCGAGGGGTATACACCTTTTGTATGTGTCCGGGTGGCACGGTTGTGGCAGCGGCAAGCGAAGAAAATGCTCTTGTTACAAATGGTATGAGCCGCCACGCAAGGGATGGCAAAAATGCAAACAGTGCACTGGTAGTGTCCGTCACCCCACAGGATTTTGGCAACGATTTTACCAAAGCTGTGGAGTTTCAGCGAGATTTAGAGCGTAAAGCCTTTGCCCTTGGTGGCGGTGGGTACAAAGCACCGGCACAAACGGTGGACAGCTTTATCTCCGGCACGGGCAAGCTCAACATAAAAACTGTGCAGCCAAGCTACCCAATAGGCGTTACCGAAGCAAAGCTTGCAACTATTCTACCTCCTTTTATCGCAAGCGGAATTAGGGGCGGCATAGCGGCCATGAATGGCAAGCTGAAGGGCTTTGCAACCGACGATAGCATTATGACGGGGGTGGAGACAAGAACCTCCTCGCCGGCGAGAATAGATAGAGACGATAGCTACCAAAGCAACATATGGGGAGTATACCCTTGTGGCGAGGGTGCAGGCTACGCTGGGGGCATTATGAGTGCAGCGGTGGACGGTGTTCGCATTGCACAACAGATATCCTCAGAATACAAGACAAAATAAAAAGTGATACAGCATAGAAATATGCCAAAATAAGAGGTATAAATGCTTTACAGGAAATGGCAGACGAAACAATTGAATAAAAGCGAGGTGGAAGAGCTTTCCTCTTGTCTTGGAGTGAGCACCAT
>JAVWUR010000178.1:0-2680 GCA_036667055.1 Oscillospiraceae bacterium | reverse complement strand
TTTTGCAAGCTGCATAACCGCACTTTTATAGTTTTCAATCTTTTGCATAAATTATTTTTCCGTCCTTTCTAATATTTTCTACAAGTTGAGGGCTTGTATTATCTGATACAAATACTATATCTATTTTCAAAAGCGTGGGAATTTCTTCAAAGGCTGCCCACAGCATAGGTTGGTTTTTTGAGGTTGTTCCGTATATAGCAATATCATAATCACTATTAAAACGATTGTCACCTCTAGCACGAGAGCCAAACAAAACCGCCTTGTCGGCATTATATTTTTGTGCAATTTCCGATATTGAAGTTATAACATTGTCGGTCATAATTCCTCCGCTAAATTATTTTTTCTGCTATCCGGTTATCCTACGTTATGGGAAACATTATCATCACTGTGAAAGTTGTTGTACAGTGTTTCGGCGGTTTCCAGTAGTACCTTTTGCCCCTTTGGGGTTATGTTTCTATATGTGGAGATTAAAGACTGCTCATTTTTGTCAAGCTCGTTGCCATCCGAAAAGGTGGCATTTTTTTTTGCTGTGGAATACATAATATCAGTGTTGCCATATAAGTAATCAGATGAAACACCATATTTTTTGTATAGAGATATTAAAAAATCTGATTTTGGTTCTCTAATTCCATTCTCATAATTATTGTAAGTAGTAGCATTTACATTTATTTTTTTTGCAAATTCTTTTTGCGATAGCCCTAGGCTTTCTCTAAATTTTTTTAAAGTTTGTGCAACCATTCAATTCACCACCTTAAACAAACAATACTACACAAAATACCAATTGTCAATAAAATTATTCACAAAATGTGATTTAAAGCATTGACAATCTTCAAATCGTGGTGTATCATTAAAACAATCCACAAAATGGTGATTTTAGAAAAGTAAGTGAGGTGAGAAAAATGATGAGAAACATAGAGGCAGAACGTGGCAGAATGCAACTGTCTAAAGAAGCAGTTTCAAAAGAACTTGGAATTACTTCTAGGACGTACAATGGTTATATTCAAGAATTGCGACCTATACCCTCAGACAAAATTAGAAAAATGATAAAAATCTTTGGTTGCTCAAGCGACTATTTGCTAGGTTTAACAGATATGCGAACTCACTAGTACAATACTCTACCTATTGATTATCAGTAAAAATAAAAACCGCAAGTGGTTCATCACAAGCGGCATTATCCTAAATTTATTTACTCGAAATGTATTGCAAATTTGACCCGAATGGCACTTAGGCTTTTTTTTAACGTGAGGTTCCAAAGAATTTAATCTACCTCACTCGCCCAAACGGTGTACACAATGCACCAGTTTTGTCAAATTGTTTGCCATGAACTTCAAACTTCTTTATACACTAACTCACTTTTGCGGTTTTAGTTCCGCTGCTGGGTAAGCCCTCCGCATTGTTAAAAAATCCGAGAACAGGCTTATTCAAAAATTCGGTCAAAGCGACCACCTCCTCAAATTTGCCACAAGGGCTGGTTAAATTATAGGAAAATTTTTACTGATAGTCAATGGGTAGAGTGAGAAACCACAAAAAAGTAAGGAGAATACCATGAATAAAGAAGATTTAGAAAATCTAGTATGGTACTTAAATAACACTAAGCGAAGCAAGACACAGCAGTTTCTTATTGACCAATATGTGCTAAAAAAGCTGGTAAAGGATGATACATTTGCCCTGGATGCCAGTGACCATTTTGCGGACAAGCTTATAGCGGTAGCACGTTGTATCCAAGATGCTAAAAAGGACGGAATCACGGAGATTAAATCCAGCGAGCTGTACATGAAATACTGTAGCTGTATCGAAATTGGGCAGCCAGTATCTATGCAAGCATTTGGACGAATTGTCAAAGATATGGGAATAGAATTTATCAAGAAAACAAGCGGAGTATATTATTTTTTATAGGAGAAAGAAAGATGGCAGGATTTGAAGAAAACAAAAAAGGCAGCAAATATAAAGATATCCCCACTGAACAGCTTATAGCGGAGCTGATCAGCAGAGATAATGTAATGAGCATTGATTTAAGCGAGCGTGAGCCATATGGCCCCAAATTTTCGATTATTTGCGATTGCCCTTATGGACATGAAAAAAGACTATCGGGAGGGCGTGTGGTGATTGTAGAACCTTACTTATGGGAAGAAGTATAAGCTGCCCACGCTTCATCAAAAGCAGCATGAAGCCTGCCAGTATTTTCGTCTACTGGAATTTGAGCAATAAAGGAATAGATGGTTTTATAGCTGGTTGATTTATTGGGATAATTTTTGCAAGAACAAACAAGAGTATATAGATCACCAGCTCGATTATCTTGATTAGCAAATTGGGACAACCATTTCTTAAAGGTCATGGTATCACCCCCCTTTCACAATCAGTATAGCAAGGGGAACAAACAAAAACAATAGAGGTCTTGCAAACGCTAAAAAATAAGGAGAAAGAAAGATGAAAGAATTTAACAATTTAGATGAAATGCAGGCATATTTTAACAAAAAAAGCAACACATACGAGTTTATTGAAAACGGCGATTTATTTGATGTTTGGTTTGATTTTAGGCTAGCGACAGATGCCCGTATCAGAGCCGGAGACATCAGAGGGTTGGACATCCAAGCCGGAGATATTGACGTTGGAGACATCAATGCAATGGGCCTTTGCTGTGGCAGTATCAAATCTCAAAACATTAGAGCTCGGGATATTA
>JAVWUR010000177.1:0-2699 GCA_036667055.1 Oscillospiraceae bacterium | reverse complement strand
CTCTATTTTTATATCATTTAGCTTGTAGCGCTCACTGCTTAGCGCCCTGTCCACAAAGGCATAATCTTCATGGGTGAGAGACTTATTTATGCAGTAAATCTGGAAAAAGGTATTGGGGTTAGAGTACAAAAGAGAGCGGAGCATAACGCATAGGGGCTTTATATACCCACTGTTTAGGGTGACAAGAATGTTCAAAATAAATCAATCCTCCTAAGGAAAAACATACAAACATACACTTCAAAATACATACCTAAAAGAGTATATATTTAAGCCGTGAAAAAATCGTGTAAAATTCGATTAATATTATTATGTGTGCCTTGGAATAAAGATAATCGTGCCCACACAAAAAAATTGCAGCCCACTGATGGTTAAAACAGTGGGCTGCAATTAAATATTTACAAGCCAGCCGTAAGTCTACAGGTGTAGAGCAGCGGCGATATTATAAGAGACACAAAGATTAGTGGCAGATTGCCAGAGAAGTTTCCTTGTCAAAGAAATGCATCTTTTTAATGTCAAAAGCAATATCAATTTCAGAATCCGCTTTGATGAAGGTATCTGCGGCAGCCTTGGATATTAGCTTTTTGCCAAAACAATCAAGATACAGGTAGGTTTCACTGCCCATAAGCTCGGTGATTTCAACTGTTGCTCTAGTGGTGTAGCCGGCAAATTCCTCAAGACGTACAACACGGATATCCTCAGGGCGAACACCCACAGTTATAACTTTTCCGTTGTAATCCTTTAAGTTAGTGCCGTCCACTTTATTTTGCGGCAGAGCAAATTTATATTTGCCCTCAAAATCCACATAGACTGTGTTTTCCTCTACAGTGACCTTTGCATCGAGAAAATTCATCTGTGGTGCGCCGATAAAGCCGGCAACAAACATATTTACAGGAGCATTATATAACCGCTGTGGAGTATCTACCTGCTGGATAAATCCGTCCTTCATAACAACAATTCTGTCGCCCATGGTCATTGCCTCGGTCTGGTCGTGGGTAACGTATACAAAGGTTGTGCCAAGACGTTTGTGAAGCTTGGTAATTTCCGTTCTCATGGCTGTGCGCAGCTTTGCATCAAGGTTTGAAAGCGGCTCGTCCAAAAGAAAGACCTTTGGGTTTCTAACCATAGCACGTCCTAAAGCAACACGCTGTCTTTGACCGCCGGACAAAGCCTTTGGACGGCGCTCTAAAAGATGGTCGATATCAAGAATTTTTGCCGCCTCGGTAACACGCTTTTCAATCTCGTCCTTTGGCATCTTGCGCAGCTCTAAGCCGAACGCCATGTTTTTGTAAACGGTCATGTGAGGGTAGAGAGCGTAGTTTTGGAAAACCATAGCGATGTCTCTGTCTTTCGGGGCAACATCGTTGACAAGCTTGTCTTCAATATACAATTCGCCTTTGGAAATGTCCTCAAGCCCAGCAATCATTCTTAGGGTTGTAGACTTGCCGCAGCCGGATGGTCCAACCAAAATAATAAATTCCTTATCCTCTATTTCAAGATTGAAATCCGTCACGGCGGTAACATCACCGGGATAAATTTTATAAATGCCTTTTAAAGAAATACTAGCCATATTTAACCTCCAATAATTAAATATTGATATTTTGTTCGATTTATAATATAATTATAACATGGAAAAATCGTTAGTGAATGGTAAAATATTGATGTGAGGTGGCAAAAATGAGCTTTGACATAAAAAAATATTGTTTTTGTGGTTATCCCATGGATGAAAATGGGGAGAAAACAGTAGAGTATAATCATGAGGGAATAAATGTGTTTTTAGTATCCTCGGCAAGGTGCATCGCCCACTCCCAAGGCAAGTCTATAACTGTAAACACAGGAGAAATATTATATACAACAGGGGAAACTACTCTGGACATTGTCAATAATGGTCATATAATAGGGCTTAATATAGGTGGGATGATACCGGAAAAATTTTGTAAGGAGGCGAGTGGTGCCTTTGTCACCAGCGGGATTTTTGCCCCCTACCTGCCACAGCAGATTATGCAGATAGTTTCAAATTATAACGCATTGGCACAGAGTTATCTTTGCAATATGGCATTTGAAATCATCAACACTCTAAGTAACAGCGACAAAAAATCTGTGATGGCGTCACAGGTGGTCACCGATGCAGTTGCATTGATTAAAGCAAACTATGCAAGTGTTTATGGGGTGGAGGAGCTGGCACAGAGTTTAAAGGTTTCAAAAAGTCATCTGGTGCGTGAATTTTGCAAATACACAGGGATAACCCCAGGGAAATATTTGACTAATGTGCGAGTGGAAGCGGTGAAACAGCTATTGGTTCAAGAGAGTTTATCCCTTAACACCATAGCAGCACTCACGGGATTTTCCGGAGATAACTACCTGTGTAAGGCTTTTAAAAAGGCAACGGGGGAAACGCCTATGGCATATAAAATGAGGACACTTAACTCTCAATATCTGCCCAACCAAACAACAATACAGATTGAGCCGGAGATATACTTATAAATGGGGCAAATGGACAAAGGCTATATCTTATGGTATACTGTTGAAAATTAAATTTGACGGAGATATTGATGAAGGATAAAAAATCATATAATGGAAAAGAATCTACTGGTTGGAGAAATGCTAAAAAAAGCAGATGTTGATACCGATGGTATAATTACAGGAGCAGACTATATGCTTATTAAGAATCATATTATGTTGGGAACATCACTAAACTAAAG
>JAVWUR010000176.1:0-2856 GCA_036667055.1 Oscillospiraceae bacterium | reverse complement strand
ACACAGTACGATATGGAAATGCTTATGGAAGTTGGGATGTGCAAGGGAATAGAAAACTATTCCAGCGTATTTGCCGGCAGAAAACCGGGGGAGACGGGCACCACGCTTTTGGACTATTTCCCAGATGATTTTGTGATGTTTATAGATGAATCTCACGTTATGCTGCCACAGCTCAACGCTATGTACGGCGGAGATTACGCACGGAAAAAGAGCCTTGTGGATTTTGGGTTTCGTTTGCCCAGTGCCTACGACAACAGGCCATTGAGATTTGAGGAATTTGAAAAAAAGGTAAATCAAATTGTATTTGTCAGTGCAACCCCCGGCAAATATGAAAGAGAGCACAGCCAGCAGATGGCAGAGCTTATAATTAGGCCAACAGGGCTTATCGACCCCGAAATCATAGTAAAGCCTGTGGAAGGGCAGATTGAAGATTTGCTGGAGGAGATAAAGCATCGTGTGGAAATTGGCGAAAGGGTGCTTGTGACAACCCTCACAAAAAAGATGGCGGAGGACTTGACGGACTATCTATCGGCAAAAAAAATTAAGGTTAAATATATGCACCATGAGGTGGACACCTTTGAAAGAATGGAGATTATCCGTGATTTGCGCACGGGAACAATTGATGTTCTAATTGGAATAAACCTTTTGCGTGAGGGGCTTGATATGCCGGAGGTAAGCTTGGTGGCGATACTGGATGCGGATAAAGAGGGCTTTTTACGCAGTGAAACCAGCTTGGTGCAGACCATAGGCAGAGCGGCAAGAAATGTCAACGGACAGGTTATAATGTACGCCGATGTGGTGACTAACTCAATGGAGCGAGCCATCAGCGAAACCTACCGCCGCAGAGAAATTCAGGTGGCATATAATGAGGAACATCACATAACCCCCACAACCATAAAAAAGGATATACGGGGCATTATAGAGATATCCTCAAAGGATGATGCCAACAATAAAAAGAAGGTAAGCCGAATGTCACGGGCAGAGAAGGACAGGCTGATTGAGCGGCTGACCAAGGAGATGAAGGAAGCGGCAAAAATTCTTGAATTTGAGCACGCCGCATACCTCCGTGACAGAATTGAAAAACTTAAAAATGCAAAATAGGAGAAGATTTTGAATAACGATAAAATCATTGTAAAAGGTGCCCGAGAAAACAACCTAAAAAACATTGATGTCACAATACCAAGAGACAAGCTGATTGTTATGACGGGGCTTTCCGGCTCAGGCAAAAGCAGCCTTGCATTTGACACCATATATGCAGATGGACAAAGGAGATATGTAGAGAGCTTGTCCTCCTATGCACGGCAATTTTTGGGGCAGATGGAAAAGCCGAACGTAGACTCCATTGAAGGACTGTCACCGGCTATATCCATCGACCAAAAAACCACCTCAAAAAATCCTCGCTCCACAGTGGGAACAGTGACGGAAATTTATGACTATTTAAGGTTGCTTTATGCAAGAATTGGCATACCTCATTGTCCTGTCTGCGGCACCGAGATAAAACAGCAAACGGTGGATCAGATGGTGGACACTATAAAAGAAATTCCGAACGGGACGAAAATACAGGTGCTGGCTCCTGTTGTAAAGGGACAAAAGGGCACCCATTTAAAGGAACTGGACGCTGCAAAGCGTCAAGGATTTGTCCGTGTGAGAGTGGACGGCAGCTTGTATGAGCTGGAAGAGGATATCATACTTGACAAAAACAAAAAGCACAGCATTGAAATTGTGGTAGATAGACTTGTCATAAATGAAGATATGGACACACGGCTCACCGGCAGCATTGAGACAGCGCTTGCTGTAGCATCAAACGGAACGCTGATAATTGATGTGGTTGATGGCGATGAGCTGATGTTCTCGCAGAACTTTGCCTGCCCTGAGCACGGGGTGAGTATAGATGAGCTTGCACCGAGAATGTTTTCCTTTAATAATCCCTTTGGTGCTTGCGAAAAGTGTACGGGGCTAGGGGTATTTATGCGTGTTGACCCTGATTTGATTATACCCAATAAACGGTTATCCATTGCAGAAGGTGCTGTAAAAGCCAGCGGTTGGTATTATGCCGAGGGGTCAATTTCTCAAATGTACTATAAAGGGCTTGCCAAGGAATACGGATTTTCTCTCTCTGCCCCAATAAAAGATATTCCAAAGGAAGCTGTAAATGCCATACTTTACGGCACAAATGGTAAAAAATTGGAGCTTTATCGTGAGACTGATAGGGGAATGGGGAAATATTATGCGGAATTTGAGGGGGTAATAAACAACCTTGAACGCCGTTTTAGAGAGACAAGCTCTAGCTGGATGCGAGATGAAATTGCCAACGTGATGAGCGGCATAGATTGTCCGGAATGTCACGGTGACAGGCTAAAGCCAATAATCTTGGCGGTGACAGTGGGTGGAATTAATATAAGTGATTTTACCAAGCTATCCATAAAAAATGCCATTGAGTTTGTGGAAAATTTAAAGCTCACAAAACGTGAAGAAATGATTGCACAGAGCATTTTAAAGGAGATAACCGAACGGCTGACATTTTTAAAGAGCGTAGGGCTGGAATACCTTACCTTGGCGAGAAGTGCCGCCACGCTGTCCGGTGGAGAAAGCCAGAGAATACGCCTTGCAACCCAGATAGGTTCATCACTGGTGGGTGTGCTGTATGTCCTTGATGAGCCGAGTATAGGGCTACATCAGCGTGACAATGAAAAGCTTATCGGGACACTAAAGCGTCTGCGAGATATCGGAAACACACTGATTGTGGTAGAGCACGATGAGGACACAATAAGAAATGCTGATTATATTGTGGACATTGGCCCCGGAGCAGGAGAGCATGGCGGAACGGTTGTGGCTCAAGGGACATTAGAGGACATT
>JAVWUR010000175.1:0-2872 GCA_036667055.1 Oscillospiraceae bacterium | reverse complement strand
TTTACCGCAAAATATTCTGTACATCCGGGAGAGGTCACCATGTACTACACCACCAAGGAGGGGCAGGGCTTTTCTGCCACCAAGCGCTATCGTTTTTTCAAGGAGCCGGGGGAAGAAAATCGGTACAGCGTTTCCTTTGGTGTAAAAAAAATACAGGATATCCGAATTGACCCCACCACAGCGGCGGGGAATGAAATGGAAATCAGCGAGATTGTAATAAATACCCCCAAAACCTTTATCAGCTTTTTTTCAGTCGGGTATGGGGAAATCTTTGATTTTATTATCTATTCCGGAATAATCGCCTCCATTTTAGGGTTTATTAAGGAAATGGTAATAAAAAAGACAAACTAAAAGCTGAAATTGCAGCTATATAAGATGTATAATAAAGAAGATTAAAAAAATAAGGGCTTTGGGTTGTTCCTAAAAGACATCCCAAAAGAGAGCGCTTGCCCTTGCCGCCGACACTTCCACTTTATTGCCAATGTGGTGTGGCGGTTGCCCTCAAAGCCTGCACTATTCCAGCCGTTAATTTTAATCGGGCGATTTTGCCCAAAATATTTGGAGGAGAAACTGTAATGAACAACAATTTTATTCCGCTTTCCGTGCCGAATTTTGCCGGCAATGAAAAAAAGTACGTGGACAATGCCATGGCAACCGCATGGGTTTCTACCGGTGGAGGATATGTAACCGAATTTGAAGCAAAGCTTGCTGAATATGTGAAGATGCCCTGTGCTGTGGCAACCGCCAGTGGAACCAGTGCCCTGCACCTAGCGCTGTTAGTGGGCGGAGTTGGCGCCGGGGACGAGGTTATCGTGCCTACGCTAACCTTTATCGCCGCTGTAAACCCTGTAAAATATGTCGGGGCAGAGCCGATATTTGTGGATTGTGATGACTACCTTTGTATGTCACCAAAAAGTGTTCGAGACTTTTTAGAGACTAGCTGCACCTTTAAGGACGGCGTTACCGTGGACATCCGCACAGGCGCACAGGTAAAAGCTATGATGCCGGTACACGTTTTTGGAAATATGTGCGCTATGGAAGAGCTTATGGAGATAGCAAAGGAGTACAACCTGCTTGTGATTGAGGACGCCACCGAGGCGCTGGGTACATACTATCAAGAGGGGCGCTATAAAGGCAAATACGCCGGAACTATCGGGGATATCGGCTGTTACAGCTTTAACGGAAACAAGATAATCACCACCGGCGGCGGCGGTATGCTAGTGTCAAACCATGGGGATTTTGCCGCCCACGCAAAGCATCTTTCCACCCAAGCAAAGTCTGACGAAGTGCGTTTTTATCATGATGAAATCGGCTACAACTATCGCATGACAAATCTGCAAGCGGCGTTAGGTGTGGCTCAGCTGGAAAAGCTTGAAGAATTTGTTGAGATTAAACACAGAAATTATGATTTTTATAAAGACACCTTGGACGGTGTAAATGGTCTTAAAATTCTGCCCTTTCGTGAGGGAGTACGGTCAAACAAATGGTTTTATTCTTTATATCTCGACACCTGCACCCTGTCAACAGATGAAATTATGGCAGGTATGCTGGCGGATAAAATACAAACTCGTCCCATTTGGGCGCTGATAAGCGAACTGCCCCCCTACAAGGGCAGCTATAAAACCGATATTTCCAATGCACAAAAGCATTTTAAACGGGTGATTAATCTCCCTTGTTCCACAGATTTAACCTTGGAAAACGCCAAAATTGTGGCGGCTAGGGTGCTGGAAATAACCAAATAAAACACAGGGAAGGGGCAGCATAATGCTCATAGAAGAACTGATTATCAGCGAGGACACAACGGTGCTTGCCGCCATGCAAAGGCTGGATGCTACGGGCAGGCAGGTGCTGCTAATCGCCCCAGATTTAAAATTGCAGGCGGTGATAACCGACTCGGATATCCGCCGCCATATACTTAGAAATGGTGCTCTGGACGAAAAGGTGGCAAGGGTGGCAAACTACGCCCCAAAATCCTTAAATATCGCCCAAAAGAATGAGGCGGAGGAGTATATGACGAAAAACTCCATCTCCTGCGTGCCCCTATTGGACAACCAAGGGCGAGTAGTAGAGGTGTGCTTTGTGGATGAAATCTCCGTCAGCGCAAAAAAGACACTGGATATTCCCGTGGTGATAATGGCAGGGGGGCTGGGAACACGGCTCTATCCTTACACTAAAATATTGCCAAAGCCCCTTATTCCCATTGGGGAAAAGCCTATTGTGGAGCATATTATCGACCACTTTTTTGCATTTGGCTGTCAGCAATACCATATGATTGTCAACCACAAAAAGCATATGATAAAGGCGTATTTTAACGAGCAGGAAAACCCGTATACTATAAATTTTGCGGAAGAAAACACATTTTTAGGCACAGGGGGCGGCTTGAGCCTGTTGAAAAATGAGATACAATCCACCTTCTTTTTGACCAACTGTGATGTGCTTATCGAGGCGGATTACAACGATATCTACAGCTTTCACCAAAAGCAGGGCAACATAATAACGGTGGTGTGTGCACTAAAGCACGTCACCATTCCCTATGGGGTTTTCACTTTAAAAGACAATGGAGAGATAGACAATATCACGGAAAAGCCCACAATGAATTTCCTCACCAACACAGGGTTTTATGTGGTGGATAAACGGGTGATTGAGGATTTACAGGAGAATAAGGTCATATCCTTCCCTGAAATTATCGACCTTTATCGTGCCAAAGGGGAAAAGGTGGGGGTTTACCCCGTGAGCGAAAACAGCTGGATGGATATGGGGCAGCTAGAGGAGCTAGAGGCTATGCGGCGGCGGTTAGAGCAGCAGTAGAGTGAGAGAAAACAGTACAAAGTAAATACAGAATAGTAAATAGAGGTAAAAATATGTCGGTTTT
>JAVWUR010000174.1:0-2892 GCA_036667055.1 Oscillospiraceae bacterium | reverse complement strand
TCTCCACAGCCAAAACCGAAAATTCGGCGAAAGCTTTATCACCGGCACGCCCTATGACAAGCTTGCAGAGGGTGCCGCAACGGTTAAAGCCTTGATGAAGCTGTCGGAAAAATATCGGGTTGAATTGCCCATATCTCAAACAGTGTATAATGTAATATATAATAACGCCGACCCCAAAAAGGCGCTTTACGCTCTGTTTGAACGGGGTGTAAAGCAAGAATTTGCCACCCACTATTAACAAAATAAATATAGCACCTTGATGTGATATGCGAGAGTTTACCACATCAAGGTGCTTTATTTGATTTTAATTTAGTGACGGCACCGGAAAATGATATTTTGCCCTGTGCTATTTTTTAGCTAGTGCAAATTTTCTCCATGTGCCTTTTTTCCATCTTATATGGCAGATTACCGCACGAATACATTCATCGGCGGCAAAGCCAATCCACACCCCCGTTAGTCCCATTCCAAAGGTCACCCCAAACAGATAGCCCACGCCAACGCTTACAATCCATTCTGCGGCAATGCCCAATACGATGGGGAAAATCACATCCCCTGCCGACTGCATCGCCCTAATATATATTATATTATACGCACGTCCACACTCTAAAAATATCTCCACAAATGCAATAGCCGTTGCCATTTTTATTATCTCAGCGTCCTTTGTCAGCATACCGTACAAGGGCTTTGAGAGCAGCCACAGAGCTATCGCCACCGCTACTGAGCTTATTGCGGCGCTTTTTATCGCCTTGGTGGTAACTCTATCCGCCTCATCAAAATTTTGAGCTCCGGTGTGATATCCCACCACCACCTGTACCGCCTGACCGCAGGAAGCGGCGTATAGATAGCAAAGATTTGCCACCATATTCACATAGGTTCTCGCCGTTATCGACGCTGTGCCAAAGGTGTTTATTATCCCAAGTGACACCAGCTGTGCCAAATTCCAAGAGAAATTTTCTCCCCCTGTGGGTATGCCAATCTTTAGCATATCCCTTAAAATATCCTTTGGGAAAGGCTTTAATAGCTTAAAATCAATCTCGGCATTTGTGACGACTTTTTTAAATATCCCCATCATAATTACAAGCCCCACAAGCCTTGAAACCACCGTTGATATGGCAACTCCGGCAGTTCCCATGGCAGGGATATCCCCTAAGCCTTTTATCAATATTTGATTGCCGATTATATTTATAATGTTGTACACAAGGCTTATCTTCATGGTGGTTTTCATCAGGGCATTGCTGCGGAATATCGCTGAAAAGGTTGCGATAAGCGCCTGTATTGGAATGGACAGCGCCACAATTTGTATGTACACCACAGCATCCCCAATAAGCTCTGTGGGCACCTGCATAAGGGAGTATATTGGGCGTATTGTAACATATATAATACCCATAAATACCATGCCCAAAATGCCATTTACAAAGACCGCTAGCGTGTAGATGCTCCCTACCCTTTTCATGTCATTTGCGCCGATGCTCTGGCTCACAAGTATACTGGTAGCGGTGCTTATCACGTTAAAAACCAATATTACAACGCTCATTATCATGTTGGCATTGCCAACCGCCGAAACCGCCGTATCGCTGTATTGGCTAAGCATTAACTGGTCTACATTGCCCACAAACATCTGCAAGGTAAGCTCGATAAACACAGGCACTATCAGCTTGTTCATTTTTATATTATCCATAAATTTTGTTTGCCACCCTATTTATTTTTTTGTATATATGTGTATAAAAAATTCCGTATGTATCTTTAAGCTTTGCTTTTCCAGCAGCCGCTCTCTGTCCTTTTGTGGAGTTTTCCACACATATGGAGTCATGTTAAAAAGATTTTGTATGTCCTCACTGTTGTCAAGAAAAATATCTTTTTCCGTTTTTATTGCCTTTACATAACGGAAGCCATCATACTCTGTTTGCTTTTCCTCGTTCTTATATGGGCTTTCGTACAGCTCACACTTTAGCTCCCACAGATGAAGTGCTCCGGGAACCACGTATATAAAGCTGCCGCCTTTTTTTAAAACCCTATGAAATTCCGGCACACAAAGTGGGGAAAAGCAATTTACCAAAAGGTCGATGCTATCGCTTTTTATTGGCAGATGAAAGGAGGATGCCACTGCAAATTCTGCTTGCTTTGTACGTTTTGCTCCAAGGCGAGCTGCGTCCTTGGATATATCAATGCCTACCGTCTCGGCTTGTTTTCCCGACTTTTGCAGTGCCTCGGCTATCCCTTGGGTATAGTAGCCCTCACCGCACCCACAGTCCAGCACTTTGGGCTGGTCGGGAGTATATTTCACTGCTATCTCCTCCAGCTTTTCACGCAGGTTAGAGTAGTAGCCTTTCGATAAAAACAGGTTTCTAGCTGTGACCATATCCTTGTCGTCCCCGGGCACCGCCGAGTTTTTTCGGTTTGCCGGAAGTAAATTTGTATATCCCTTTGCCGAAATGTCAAAGCAGTGGTTATTTTTACATATATAAACTTTTTCTTTTCTTTTTAATACCTGTGCGCAGACAGGACAGATAAATAAGCCCATAACTAAATCCTTTTTTTACAATGTCAAAGCCCTTTTAAGACCTTGAAATATATTATAATTTTACAATTCTCAAACTATTATATAATATCACCTTTACAAGCTTTTGTACACCAAAACCTTGTGGTTAGGTTTTGGGGAACAATAAATATTTTTGGTATGGTATAATGCCATAAGTAACGTAATTATAGAAATGTGTGTTGTAGTTCCCTAATTATTTTTGGTATGGTATAATACACACGCTTCTATTAATACAATTGCACTCGTTGTAGTTCCCTAATTATTTTTGGTATGGTATAATGGAACATGACACAGTGTTGGTTGAATTTGAGTTGTAGTTCCCTAATTATTTTTGGTATGGTATAATAGATATC
>JAVWUR010000173.1:0-2916 GCA_036667055.1 Oscillospiraceae bacterium | reverse complement strand
TACCAAGCTTTATTAGAATAATATAGAGTTTAGGGCTAGTACGACCCAACAATACTTACTGTTTTTATTGCTTAATTATCCCGATATTTGCTATAGAGCCTTAATATTTTGGCTTTTAATTTATACAATTGCTTTCTATTTTTTAAGGGAGAAAAAAGTGTAGTTCATTCAAAAAAACAGTGTAGCTTGTTAAAAATCCGGTTTTTCATGGGGAAATTATGTTACACTAGAAACATCATAAATAGGTAGCAAAGCAAGTTTAATCTTTTACAAATGCTACAGTGGCATTTGTAAAAACACAAATTGAAATAGAACCAAGGAGAGCAAAATCATGAAAAAGCTACTTAAAAAGGCGTTGACATTCTCACTTTGCGTATGTATGGTGGCAGGAATGACAACAGCGGCGAGTGCTGCGGAAGGCACAATTTTACAACTTCCAAAATGTGAGGCAGGCGAAACAATAAGAGTGCCAATAGGAGAAGCACAGTTTATTGATGATGGAAACGGAAATATAATTGCAATATCTGCTCTAGGATTTGGGTGGGATGAAAGAATGTGCATATCTCAAGTAGGTGGAAACCAGAAAGATATTTATGCCGCTACTGCTGGGGACTTAACATGGAACCTTTTAGTAGATGGGTTTATCGAGCTGGGAAGGTCACCTATAAAATTAAGTGGGTGCTGCTATGCTATTAGATAAATATATCCCAATATTGATGGTTGTTCATCAAATTGCAAATATAGCATTGTTAATTCTTCTTGTAGTAGCTGTAGTTTTAATAATAAAATATCTAAAAGCAATATCCAAGAAATAGTTTATATTAATAGCCCAAGGTAAATATGATGGGCGTGTTTGTGCAGATGAGTAAAGGCGATTAATAAGTATGCGAAAATCAATTTTTTGTGTGTTGGGCGTTTTAAATTGTAAGTTATTACAAGTGCTAAAAAATACAAGCAGCTCCTTTGACAATGTGCTTAGTTTTAAGTTTATCAATGTGTGCAAGTGTAATGGGAATTGATGATAAGGTCACTACGGATATATGATGGATCGGCATTACAAGAGTGGGGAAATGCTGCAAATTCAGGTGGTGGGAAGTACTTAAGATGGAACACAACAGGGAGTGATTTTTATGAATATGATATTTCGTGGGGTAGTTACTAAAATATTTGTGACATTATTATTAGTATTATGTTTGTGCAGTTGTATGCCAAAAGTAACACTAGAATCACAAATATCAGAAAACGAGTCATCCGGTCCAAGCCCTTATTTTAAAGAAGAGCTTAGACTAATTAGTCATTCTGCGGGACTTATCTTTACAACAATTGCCTGTAGCGATAAAGGAGCATACGAAGTTTTAATCAATAACGATGGCACAGGGCAGATGCTTTATTATTCCTTTGAAACCATGGAAAAGATTATTCTTTCCAGTGATATTAGCACAAGCCAAGAGGGGCAAGTTTCGGGTGTTATCCCTGAAACATTAGGCGGCGTAATGCCACTAGTGGCAGATGATGCTGTTTTGGTAATGAAAAGTGGACACAATAAAGTGACAAACAGCGGTTCTCAACAAGTTCCTTCATATATTTATAAAATGGGTTTAACGGGGCAAGAAATAAAAACATTTCCGCTAAATCCTTTGAACAATATAGCAGTTGATAGTGCAATAGCACTGGGAAAAGATTACTTATATTATTTTGAATACACCTACTCACAAGAGATAAATGGCTTTGAAAAAAGCTCTTTAATTGCATTTGATATAAATACAGGCAAAACTAAAGTTGTCTATCAATTTTCAGCCAAAGAAAATGTAAGAATAATTGGAGCTAAAGATGACAGATTAGTTTTAATACGGATAAATGATTTAGAAAAAAGAATGTATGAAATTTTATCATTTTCCATCACAGATAATAGCATGGTAACGCTAGCTAATGTTTCATTGGCAGAACAAAGCTATTGTGCTTATGAAGATAATGTATATGTATATGATACAACAACGCAAAATTTGTCAAAAGTAAATATTGTTACAGCAGTAAAAGAGCAGATATGCAATTTGAATAATTATGTTAATTCGGCATATCTATATTCAAACGCATATGATGGTAGATTAGTATTGCAATGTGATGTAAAAGGTAGTGAATTGACAGCATATTGTTCCTATGATTTAGCAGATAACACTTTAAATGAAATTAATTTATATTTTGATTATTTAGGCGATAAAAATTTTGCAGGAATAATTGCGGAAACGGATAAAGATTTTTTGATATTGATGGGTAATAAAGCAGTACCGACAATATCAAAAGGAACTGAAGGAAAAGAATATAAAGGAACATATTACGTCCCACAATATGCTTTAATAAGCAAAACAGATTATTGGAATAGTGTAGCAGAATATAGATATTTTACAGATACTGTAAAATACTAAAATTGATATAATTTTAGCTGTTATATAGCTAAAACATATTATTTAAAAAGAGTTAGGTGATGAAAAAAGTGTACTTCATTCAAAAAACAGTGTAGCTTGTTAAAAAGCCGGTTTTTCATGGGGAAATTATGTTACACTGCAAGCATAATAAATATGTAGCAAAGCAAGTTTAACCTATTACAAATGCTACAGTGGCATTTGTAAAAACACAAATCAAAACAAAAACAAGGAGAGCAAAATCATGAAAAAGCTATTTTCAGTGCTATTAGCATTGGGCGGGATGAAAAGCTTAATTTGTTTTATATTAATATTGACACCAATTCTGTCGGGCTGCTCAGCGGACAGAATTAGTACCGATAAAGAGATTTCTATGGCAAAATCTGATTTCGTATTGATTGATGGGTATAATTTTTACTTATGTAATATAGACACCTCCACCAATGATATTGAAATTATACAAAAAATAAGTAGTCCAAAAAATAAAATGGGCTTG
>JAVWUR010000172.1:0-3003 GCA_036667055.1 Oscillospiraceae bacterium | reverse complement strand
TGGTGTTGCTGACCTGCAAGCGCATGCGCCCCTCGCTGTTTTTCCCAAGCAGGGCAATGCTGTTGGGGTCGGAGGAATGGGCATACCAACGTTGCTCTGCTGTCGGTATCGCCTCGCCGCCGATTTTTGTTACGGAAACTGCGCTGTATAGGTTTATTTCCGAGGATTGCTGCACCCCAAAACCAATTGGAGTAGTGATGATTGTCCCCTCGGGATTTCCCTTTTCATTTGCAAAGGTGCCCAAGGGTTTTCCACCATTGATGCCGTATTTATCAGCAAGGGCATAATTGATGCTGCCTTGGTTCTTATTGTCATATTTGGTTGCCTCGGGCTGGTTTTGCGCCGTTATGCACATCAGCTCACTCAAGCCGTAACGGCGTGTTTCCAAGCTTTTGGAGGTAAGCAGCGGAATCGTGTAGTAGAGTTGAGACTGCACGCCTTTTTCATCAAAGTAACCAAGCCTTGTCCCCTTTGGAAAGGTGATTTTATAGATGCTGACTCCATCGCCCTTGGTATTCAGATAGCTGACATTTTCAATTTGGTGGGAAATGATTTTTGTGGTCGCATTATGGGCGTAAAAATCCGTTTCCTTTACCTGAAAGCTCAAGTCCTTCTCTACAACCGACAGCCCCTGTGGCAGCGTCAGGTAGATAATCGGATCAATGACAAGGGTAGCTGTGCCACGGGTACCGCCATTGCCTCTACCATTACTGGGGGCAGTATATGGATAGAGAAATCCCGTAAGCTCGGCAACGTCTCCTGCATTTACGGAAATTGACGTTGTCAGCTTTTCACCTTTTAGAGTGGCGGCGCCGCTCCAGCCGATACCGCAGTAATCGGTTGAGGTGCCGGTAGCCGTTGCAAAAAGGTCGCCGTTAGGCTTGTCACGCAGTGCTGGGTCGGTATTGTACAGGCGATAATTGTTGACAACCTGAATGCCCGGTTCATCTGTGGTAAAATAGCCGTAGGCACCGGACAGATTATCCCTTGCAAAAAGCCAACTGGTCGACGTGGCTGCCGACGTATATCCAGCCGACAACGTGCCAATGTCTGCCTTTGCGCCGGTAAAGCTAACAATTCCGAAATCCTCGGCAGGCAGAAAATAAAACGTTTGCCCTGCGTTTCGATAGGTTCCCGGCTCACTAATCGTACCTGTTTTAGTACTTCCGTCTGCGGCAATGCCGCTCCACTCAATAGTAGGCGATGTGTTTGAGCCAAGGGGAATGGTTATGTACGATACGTTAGCGGCGGTATTGGTAGTATTGTACTCTGCCTCAAAGGTTTTGCCGTAAGGGGCAGACTCTGTGGAACTATTCTTTATTATCGCATTGCCAAGGGGCACAAGATAGCTCTGTGTCGATGCATCAATTGTGTGGTTGTAGGCTATGCGGTCGTATCCTACAAGGGTTGTTTTGTCCTGCCCGCCTAGTGACAGGGTGTAGCGGATCTGGTTCAAGTCTTTTTTTATCTCAACATCTTTTTGGGTTGCGCCCATGGTAATCTTAACATTAGCGGTTGTTAAAAAATATTCCTCTCCCGGCTTAAAGACTCCATTGTCTGGGAAATTAAGACGCACAGAGCATGCGCCATGACTGACGGCGGCTTTCAGCCCATCTTGCACTACCACATGAACCGTTTGTGTTTTCTTATCGACATTTGGAACTGCGTTTCCAACGGTCATGGTACCAAGGCTTGTATGCGTTTTTGAAAATGACTGGTCAAGTCCAATCTCAAGCTCCGCACCGATAGGATAGGTGAGATCAAAGCTGACTTCATCGTACAGTATTTCCGGTTGGTCGGTTGATGATATGTTGGCAAGGTACTGCATCGAGCCGTTTGCGCCTTTCGCACCAATTGCAGCATCCAGAATCTTTGGGCTTAGATAGGAGTTGAATCCCCCCTTTTCCGCAATTTTCAAATCAAAGGTCTGTGTGCTGTCCGATGCCGGTGCAGGGGTAAACGTATTGTTCACATAGCTGCCCACAGCAACGCTGACAGCATTTTTGATGCTGCCACTGCCGTCATACATTGCATCCTTTACCACAAGTCCAATAGCAACCACCGTGTTTGTAGATGTATCTGCATTCTTCTTGATATGATAAATCATTTCGCCGTCCTGCATAGCATATTCAAGCTTTTTAGGACCATAGGTGGGGTCGGTAAGATTAGTGTAAGAAAGCAATTCATCCAAATAATCGTGCGTAGTAAATTTGTTTGGCACATATTTGCCGCCGGGTGGGTTTGCAAAGGTCACACCATTGGGCGCATCGGCTCCGCCATAATAGATTTTTATATGCTCCGCACCTGTAGGGGCGATTAAGTCTGCACAGAGATAATAATCCTTGCCCGGTTTTAGTGCCCAGTTGCCTGCCATGGAAGCCTTATCAAGAAGGTTAACCACCACAGTACCGATCGCTGAACCCTCACGTATTTCCAGCGTTGTAAATGTGCCGTTAGACGGAATTCCGTTAGACGGCAGCAGCATTGTTCCACCAAGGCGCAGGGTAATTTCAAGGGGTGGCGCATCTGTTAACAGGGCATAGCCCTCCTGCATGGTGGCGGTGAATTTATATTCTCCCTGCACCGGAAAGCTGCCGTCCTGTGTCTGCACAAAATCCTTGCTGCTCCACCCAAGCGGGATGGAAACAGGGGCATTGCTTTCACTACCCTCGGATGGTGTGGACGTATTCGATGGCTCGGATGGATTGAGCGTTGCGAGAATAGAGGTGGGGAGCATGGAAACCAGCGCATCTAAATTGATTGGGTTTTCTTTGCTCACGCCGGGCAGTTCCAATACACCCTCACTAATATAGCCGTTGGGGTCATCCCACTGCCAAGAAGTAACAATCTTACTTGCCGTCTTGTCATCATAAACAGTGATGCTGATTTTGGGTAGGGCAACGCCCTCTGCCAAAACATAGGGCTGGGGCAAAGTAGCTGTGAATATGTATTCTCCCACGACATTTTCGTCATAAAGCGGTGAGCTCTCCCATGTGACAGAAT
>JAVWUR010000171.1:0-3024 GCA_036667055.1 Oscillospiraceae bacterium | reverse complement strand
TTTTTTCAACCATTAAAAACACAAAATAATAAAGTCCCCAAAGAATGAAATTCCAAGCAGCACCGTGCCAAAATCCCGTTAATGCCCAAACTATTAGCATATTAAAAGCCCAGTGCTTTTTGTTGCCACCAAGCGGAATATAGAGATAATCTTTAAACCATGTTGTCAATGACACATGCCATCTATGCCAAAAATCTGTTACACTAACCGCAAAATACGGTTGGCGGAAATTTTTCATAAGTTTAAAGCCCAAAATCTCACTGGCTCCAATTGCTATATGGCTGTACCCTGAAAAATCGCAATATATTTGAAAGGCAAACATCACCGTTGCCAGAACAATTTGAATACCTGCAAAATTTGTATAATCAGAATAAACATTTGTAACTATAACCGATAGCCTATCCGCTACCACTAGTTTTTCAAAAAAGCCATACAGCATTAGCTGCAACCCTTTTGTGACCCTTGTTCCCTCAAATTCATGCAGACACATATATCCTTTATTGGAGGAAAATTGAGTTAGTAAATTTTTGCTGCGTTCAATAGGCCCCGCAACAAGTTGCGGAAAAAAGCTTACAAAAAGAGCATATGTAAAGAAATTTTTTTCCACTTTAACTTCGTCACGGTATACATCTATCACATAGGATAGTGCCTGAAATGTATAAAAACTAATTCCAACCGGCAGTAAAACGTCAAACTGCCTCACAGATAGCTCAAAATTAATTGATGACAGTAAGCCGTTGAGCAGCTCTATTACAAAATTCGCATACTTATAAAAAAACAAAATAAACATATTCAAAGCTATACATAAAGCCAATATTGCCTTTTTACCTGTGGTTTTTTGTATCTTAGATATGGCCAGCCCACCCAAAAATGTTATGCCTGTTGCTGTCATAAGCAATATAACATATTTTGCATTCCAGCACATATAGAAATAGTAGCTACAAATTAAAAGCCATAAATTCTTAATTTTTATTGTCACTGCCTCATTTAACTTTAAAAATTTCGGTGGCAATAAAAAATACGCTAAAGTTACAAGCGGGAAAAATATTAGAAATTGGTATGAATTAAACAGCATTATTTGCCCTCGTTTCGCAAAACTTTTAGTAGTTGCATCAAATATTAGCTAGCTATTGTTTGTACTATTATTTTCATTTTTTCCAGCAAGCTTTCCGCACCTTGTCTACCTGTCGCTTTGATGGAATAGTAAAATTTAATCTTTGGCTCTGTGCCTGACGGTCTTGCTGCAAGCCAGCTCCCGTCCTTAAAAAATATCTTTAGAACATTGGATTTTGGCAAGCCTTCTATGCCCTTTTGATAGTCTAAGATTTTTTCTATGTCACTAAATATACTGTCGGCGTTTTGCCTCAGTGATGTCATAATTTTATCTATCCTTGCCGCCCCTTGTTCCCCCTCAAATTGGAAGGAATCCAGTGCGTCAAGATAATATCCGTATCTTTCATATAGTACATTTAATCGGTCAACCAAGGTATAGCCATCTGCCTTATATTCCGCCGCCATCTCGCACAGCAGCAGTGCCGCACCCACAGCATCCTTGTCCTTTGCATAGGTGCCGATTAAAAAACCAAAGCTCTCCTCATAACCAAACAAAAATTCATTGGTTTTCGTTTGGTTATACTGTGCTATCTTTTCGCCAATATATTTAAAGCCCGTCAGCACATCAACAATATGTACCCCATAGCTTTTAGCGATATTCGCCCCTAGCTCATTGGTAACTATGGTCTTTATAAGAGTTGCCTTGGGGCTTATTTTCCCCACGGACAGCTTTTTGTTTAGAATATAATCAATTAGCAAAGCACCTATCTGATTGCCTGTGAGCAGCACACATTCTTCCCCTTGTTTTACCGCCACCCCTATCCTGTCACAATCGGGGTCGGTGCCAAAGGCGATGTCACCGCCTATTTTCTTTGCCTTATCAATCGCCATCGCAAGTGCCTGCCTGTCCTCGGGATTGGGAGTTTTTACGGTATGAAAATTGCCATCGGGCACAGCCTGCTCCTCCACAACGGAAATGTCAAACCCTGCCTGCCGCAGCACCTCTCGCACCGGCAAATTCCCCGAACCGTGCAAGGGGGAATACACCGCTTTAAGCTGCTTTTTCCCCATTAAATCAACATTTATCGAATGGCTTAACACACAGCTGTAAAATTTATCATTGACTTCCTTGTCAATGACATTGTACAAAGAATTGTCAGCATTTTGATGGGACAAATCAATAAATTCATCACTTTCCAGTATAAATTGGCTTATCCTCTGTGCCGCAAACTCCGTTATCTGACAGCCTGTTTCGTCATATACCTTATATCCGTTATATTTTGGTGGATTATGACTGGCTGTTATAACTATTCCGCCCACGCAGTTTAAATAATTAACCGAAAAGGACAGCATAGGGGTGGGTGTAATATTTTTAAATATATAGGTTTTTATGCCAAAGCTGTTTAAGCAAAACGCCGCTCGCTGTGCAAACTCAAAGGAAAAGTTTCGGCTGTCATAAGCGATGGCAACCCCCTTAGTCTTTGCTATTTCGCCATAGGTGCACAGCAAATATTGTGCTAAACCCGAGGTTGCCTTTGCCACCGTATAGATGTTCATACGATTAGTGCCAACCCCCATAACTCCACGCAAGCCCCCCGTGCCAAAGGAGAGATACCTGTAAAAAGCATCCGAAATAGCCCCTTCATCTCCTGCCATAGCTTCCAGTTGGAGGTGCAGCCCATCATCCTTGACTTCATCGCTCCAGCGTTTCAAAGTCCGTTTTATTTCCATATACAGCCTCCCCAGCTTGTCCATCCGCCCATTTATTTTAAGCTATTTTTTTCTTGTCTGCCATCAGTCGATTGATAAGTTTTCTTCTTCAAATTCTTTTTTAAGTTCTATTAGTTTTTTGCTACGTTCCTTTATCCTTTTGCAAGGAATACCTGCGTATATTCCCCATTCTTGCAGTTCGCATTGCACTAGGCTCATTGCCCCTACCGCCACACCATCGGCAATTGTTGCACCTACCAA
>JAVWUR010000170.1:571-3060 GCA_036667055.1 Oscillospiraceae bacterium | reverse complement strand
GAGCTCACCGGCATTTTGGTGACAAAGTGGCCGTGTAAACCCTACCCGAAAGCAACACCCGACAGTAAAGCATATGCGCCCTGCAGCTTTCAAGAGGTGGCTAGAGCTATAAGGCAACTTATAGTCGAGATAGATCGTCGTTTAATACAGAACCCGGCTTACGGTTTACTCGTTTTAAATAAAAAAATTACAGAGAATATCTTTTGGGATATCCTCTGTTTTTTTGTGCTTTTGCACCCTTAACTTTTTAGCATTGCTTTTCAAAATATTTTATGAGCAGCGCTCAAATTTACCATTCCGTTGCAAGCCTCACAATATCGTCTTCCACAAGCTCACCGCTGCCAATCTGCACCTCGATAAATTCAAGGTCGCTCACCGCTTGTATGGCATGCTTTGTCTGGGGCAATATATGAATTACATCTCCACGTTTTACCGTTTTTCTCTCATCGTCTATAAATAAGATACCCTCGCCCTTAGATATTGTCCATATCTCTGTGCGTATTTTATGGTACTGATAGCTTATCTGCATACCTTTTTTTATATGCAGACGTTTTGTCAAGGTTGCGTTGCCCTCCTCGTCGGTAATATAATCTAGTACTCTATATTCGCCCCATATTCTCTGCTCATACATTGGCCGCTGGGTAATTTTATCCGCATAGGGCTTTAGATAGGAGCTTTCCATTTTATCGCTTACTAATATTCCATCATGGCTTGCCACCACCACAACATTATTAAGCCCCATTGCTATAATCGGGGTGTCCAGCATATTTAAAATATGGGTGTTGCGGCAACTGTCGCTTATGTAAATATCGGTGCCGACACTTTCTCTTTCCATTTCCTCGGTCAAGGTGTTCCATGTGCCAAGATCCTTCCACTTGCCCACATATTCTATACAGCCAATTTGCTTTTCTTTTTCCACTACTTGATAGTCAAAGCTGTCTTTAGCTAGCTTTTCATAGCTTTCAAGCAATTGAGCAAAGCTGTCTACCTTTAAATTTTCGCCTAAAATTTCCATAATATAGGACATCTTAAATCCAAAAATCCCGCAGTTCCAAAGTGCCCCTGCTTTTAACAGCTGTCTTGCCACGGATATTTCCGGTTTTTCTTTAAATTCCTTGACTGCCATAGCCTCGCCCTGCCTGTATTCGCAGGGTACTATATAGCCGTACTTTTCCGATGGGTAGGTGGGCTTTGCCCCCATTAGCATAAGGTTATAATGTCCTGATTTCAGCTCCTTTTCCATATTAAAAAGGTTGGTAAAGTAGCTTTCATTTGCGAATACATCTATGGGTAAAACGATAACCACATCATCCTCACCCAGCCCTTTTTCATAGTGCATATATGCACTGGCGAGCAAAACCGCCGGAAAGGTGTTTCTACGCTCCGGTTCCACTACTATGTCAACCCCTTGCCCCAATTGACGCACAAGCGAGCCTTTTTGAGCTTGATTTGTGGACACCACAATGTTAGCCTGTGGGTCTGCCGCTTTTATCTGGCGATAAACTCGCTGTACCATAGACTCGGTTTTCCCATCCTCTGTAGGCAAAAGGCTTAAAAACTGCTTGGACATTGTGTCATTTGACAGCGGCCAAAGACGTTTTCCCGACCCGCCGGACAATAAAACTATATTCATCACTTTACCTCGTATCAATATACTAAATTTTGAAATTCCCCTGTTTTTGACTTAATATCATCCAGAATAATTTTTCTCATTCCATCCATATCACTAAAATGTGTGCTGTCTGAAAATTTGTCTATAGAATAATACTCAATCTGTTCAAAGTAATCCGGTATATATTTCAATATTCCTTTTTCTTCGAACACAATTTTTAACTCTTGCATTTCTTTTTCGCTATATTCTGTAGACATAGGGCAAGGAATTATTGACAACTCTACACCATTTTCCTTACATAGTTGTACTAGCTTTAGCACATATCTAACCGATATATCCGATACCGGCTCTACACTTTTATTGGTATTTTTCTTGTCATCTGCCATTTTGCAGCAATTTAAAAACATTTTTTTTATAATCGGAGATTTTCCGTATACATTTTGAAATGCTTCCGTCATTGCCATTTGAGAAAATATTTTTTCAAATTCCTGCACCGCTTGTTCATCAAAATATTTCTTGTACTCGTCACGATATAAAGGGTATGCTATAAATGCGTAGGAGTAGTTAACATCTATTTTTTCCTGAAAAGAAAATGGACGCAGTGCTAAAATAATTTTATCTAATTGTGGGTTGTTTTTTACAGCCTCTGCCGCAAATATATACTGACCTAACAGCAATAAGCCCGAGTTTGTCGTCGCTACATAATACTCTTTATTATCCTTTTCTATCCCACTGAAAATTTGGTTTGCTACGCTATCTCCAATAATCAATGTCTTTTTATCTGTGTTATTCTGCACTATATCCAGTGCCCCTTTTGATTGCTGAGTCCAGAAATCATAGTAAAAATCTCCCGTGTCTGTCGCCACTGTCATTATCT
>JAVWUR010000170.1:0-561 GCA_036667055.1 Oscillospiraceae bacterium | reverse complement strand
AATGGTGGCTGCTGTAATAAAAAGCAGCATAGTAAGGAAAGAAAATATTTTTATAACATACTTTTTCACACTATCTCTCCTCTAAAATTGAAAATATATAAATTGTTCTGCCGCAACACCAAAATTGCATATCCAATTATATATTAAAACTTCGCAAGCCACAAGGTATATACTCCACCTTGCAAAGCTTGGCAAGGTTTGTATTGATGCACTAATTGAAATATCTTTTTCATGTAAATAATCTATTAACAATAAAATAACTATTGCAAATATTATCCACACTGTTCTTGAAGTATTTGCTCCCATATCTCTCATTAAATTTATAGCACCGGGAAAGCTGAACTCTATATTACAGAAAAATTGCCCTGTAATTCTTCTTATTAGACCAATTGCGTGCTCCATATTTTCCGCACGGAAAAACAGCCAAGTAAAATCCACCAATAAAAATGTAAAGCATATTTTAAAAGCTCTTATAATTGGGTTAATTCTCCCCTTTGTATTTACATGAAGAATATCCTCTGCAATTTGAAATATTCCATTCAATACCCCCCATACAATAAA
>JAVWUR010000169.1:0-3066 GCA_036667055.1 Oscillospiraceae bacterium | reverse complement strand
TTGGCTTAGGCTTAGGCTTTTGGGTCTTTGGTCTTAGGGTCTTTAGGCGTTAGTCTTTTGGTCTTGGCTTAGGCTTTGGCTTTGACTTTGGGTTTAGGCTTAGGCGTAGGTTTAGGCTAGGGCTTTGGTGTTAGCTTTAGGCTTTAGGCTTTGGATTTAGGCTTAGGCTTTTGACTTTTAGATTTTAGATTTTTGGTCTTTGGTCTTTGGGCTTTGACTTTGACTTTAGGCGTTTGCTTTAGGCTTAGGCTTTGACTTTGGCTTTTGGCTTTTAGATTTTAGCTTTTGGTCTTGCTTTGACCTTCTGGCCTTTTGGCTTATAAACAGGTGAAAATGTTGCCTTGGTGAAGTACACTTAGGCATTTGAAAGGAGATAGAGAAATAAAATGACAGTTAAAGATATATATGCGGGGGCGCTTAGTTTGACCCTATCCAGGGTGGAGGATGATGAGTCCATTGAAAAGTTTGTGCCGCCTATATTCAACATAACATTGGGGGAGGTGTTTGCCGCCAACAATCAAATTCGGGAAAAATGGGGGAAAGCTCCCTTTGAGAAGGTTCCCTACATCGCCTTGCTAGAGCAGGAGAACCCATACGAGGGTATTTTGGACACGGCGCTGCAATATGCCCTTGCCTCAAAGCTGCTTTTGGCGGACGATGAGGCGGAGCTTGCAGACGTGTACAATCGCCAATATTTGAGCGAGGTGGCTAGTGTTACGCCCTATGTTGCTATGGAGGTGACGGACGTTTATGGCAAAGACATATAAAACTACTGTATATGACAAGCTGGGTGGGGTGGACTTTAGCCGCTCCCCATCCCTCGTTAGCAAGAGCCGCTCCCCCTACTGCGTGAACATGATAGGGGACAGCGGTAAAAATCCAGTGAAAAGAAGCGGCTGGCAGACGGTTTATTCCCTTGGTGCGCCCATACACAACCTGTGGAGCTGCACCTTGAACAGGACAAAGTTTATGCTGTGTCACAGCGGCGAGCGGCTGTACACCTTAGGGGAGACTGCCCTCGAGATAAAGGGAGGACTTGCCAGTGCCAAGGGCTGCGGCTTTTTTGCCCGAGACAAGGACAAGGATTATTTTTACATCTTGACCTCCAAAGAGTTTTTGCGCTTTGATGGCAAGGTAGTGGAAAACGTCTGCGACACCGCCTACACCCCCAAAACAGTTATTGCACGTTCCCCCACAGGTGGTGGGGAGAGCTATGAGGACTTAAATCTGCTAACAGGGAAAAGGTGCGAGGGGTTTATCGGCACGGCGACGGATTTAGTGTATCAGCTTTCCGCAAAGGAGATAGGCGGGGTGATAAAGATTGAGCTATCCCAAAATGACGGCACTAAAAAAGCGTTGGTTAAGGACACCGACTATGCAGTTGACACGGCTTTGGGCAAGGTGACCTTTGTGGCGGCGCACCCTACAGCGGTGACGGGGCAGGACAATCTTTTCATCACCTATGAAAAAAATATTGAGGGGTACAAGGAAAAAATCCTCCACTGCACCCTGTGCGCGCAGTTTGGTCTGGGGGGAGAAAATCGGGTGTTTTTAAGCGGAAACCCCAACACCCCTGCCTTTGACTACTGGAGTGAGGTGTTCGCACCCTCCTACTTTTGCGACTTAAACTATTCCATTATCGGCTCGCCACAAACGGCGGTTATGGGGTATTTAAAGCTGGGGGAAAACCTTGCCATAATAAAAAAATCCAACGGACAGGACACCACAATTTTTCTGCGCAGTGGCAGCCTAAACGAGAAAAATGAGGTGCTATTTACAGTTAAAAGCGGCATATCCGGAGTTGGTGCTATTAGCACAGGGTGCTTTGCCATGCTTAACGATGACCCTTTATTTCTGTCACAAAGTGGGATATTTGCCCTTGCCAGCAACATGATAGGGTCGGAAAAGGTGGTTAAAAACCGCTCCTACAACGTGGATGCACGTTTGACAGGAGAGGAAAATCTTGACAGAGCTGTCGCCTGCGTGTGGCGTGGGTTTTACATTCTGTCGGTTAATGGACACTGCTATATCTTGGATTCTCGCCAGATTATTTCTGCCGGTGAGGGGGAGATGAGCGCAGGCTACGAGTGCTACTACTGGGACAATGTGCCCGCCTCTTGCTTTTGCACCGTGGATGAAGCGTTGTGGTTTGGCACCTCTACAGGGGAGGTTCGCCGCTTTAAAAACCACCTTAAAACCATGGAGAAATATTCCGATGACGGCAAGGGGATAACCGCAATTTGGCAGACGCCCTATGACGATGACGGCGTGACCGGACGGATAAAATGTCTGGAAAAAAAAGGCACTCTGGCGGTGCTGCTGCCCTACACCTATTCTAGCTGTGCCATGCTTTATGGGGTGGACGGAGAGAGAGAAAAGCCGGTGGGGAGGAAAAACTTTGACATATCCTCCTGGTTTGGCAGCGTGAATTTTAAGCGGTTTACCTTTTCGGGGAACAGCACAGTTAAACAATTTTATACCATGAAAAAGGAAAGGAGATACACTCGTTTGCAGATTATCTTAAAGAATGATGTGGTAAACGAGGGCTTTGGCGTACACAGTATAGTGAAAAATTATACGGTGAAGGGCTATGGCAAGAGTAAAATATGATGATGGATAGTTATATAAAACAGGCGGATATCAAGCGGCTTAATGTGAAGGCCGCCCCCGATGAATTTGAGGGCGACCCACAGGTGAACAAGATAGTTTTTGACCGTCTGCCGGAATTTATCGCCGAAAAGCACAACCTCCTAGTGGAGGAGCTTACCCAAAATGGAACACAGCCCGTGCGGAGCGTGGACATGAAGCTGGTGCGGGTCAACCCCTCCTCGGGGGTACTGGAATACTCACAGGACGGAGTGAGCTTTTCAGCGACCGCATCCTCGGGGCACAGAATACTCAACGAGTTTGGAGACATTTTGGTACAGCGAGGAGACTTGCAATTTGTGGGCACGGAGCTTTTTGACGATGGTGCAAAAACCGTAATCAAGGGGATAAAGGGCGAGGTGGGGTCACAAGGAATACAAGGGGTTCAAGGCGCTATGGGTGTACAGGGGGTACAGGGAG
>JAVWUR010000168.1:0-3151 GCA_036667055.1 Oscillospiraceae bacterium | reverse complement strand
GCTTCGTGAGGAAATTGAGGGGGAAATCAACGATAAAAGAAGCTATTGTATTAAAAGTGCACAGCGGAAATTTTTTGGTGACAGTTTAAATGGCGTTGAAAAGCTTGGGTATCTTGAGGAAATTGATGGGGTCACGCCCACAGAGCTTTTTGAGTGCTATAAAGAGGTGAGAGACAACAGTGTTGTAAACATTTTTGTGACGGCAGAAAACCCCGAGAGCATTAAACCACAATTTATCAAGGCGTTTTCAAAGCGTGAAAAGGGAAGTGCGGCAATTTTGCCACCCCAAATTATGCCAAGCGTGCCCACTGAAACATTTGAAGAAAAAATAGATATTGTCCAAAGCAAGGTGTGTTTGATATACACCACCAATAGATTGCTAACGGAGAAGGAAAGATATCAAATGCTGGTTGCAACCTCGATTTTAGGGGGGACACCCAGTTCAAGGCTATTTAAAAATGTGAGAGAAAAACAGAGCCTATGCTACTACTGTGCGGCAGGGTTTAATGGGTTTACCTCATCTATGAAGATTGATTCAGGCGTGGAGCATCAAAATATGCAAAAAGCTATTGATGCCATCAATTGGGAAATACAACAGCTTATCGAGGGTAAAATAGAGGACAAGGAGATAAGCGAGACGAAATTGACCATTGTGAGCAGTTTAAAAAACATATATGACGGCTTGCACGGGTTGGAGGCGTGGTATTTAAATGAAAACATTAGAGGTACCGACTTTACACCCGAGCAGGTGATTCAGCTTGTAAATGAAGTCAATGAAAAAGAGATAAAAGCTGTATTAAAGTTATTTAACCTTAATATTATATATAAATTAACAAAATAAAGGAAAAGCTATGCAAGAAAAAATAACTACCATTAAAAGCAAAATTCTAAAAGAAAGCTATCAGCTGATAGATACTGACTGTGGCTTGAAAATTGCCTGTTATACAATGGCAAAGCACAGTGGTGTGCACGCTGTATTTGCAACAAATTTCGGCTCGGTAGACCGTGCGTTTGTTGTGGACGGCGAAAAACAGGAGATACCGGCAGGTGTAGCACACTTTTTAGAGCATAAAATGTTTGAAAACGAGGATGGGGATGCCTTTGATAAATTCGCCAAAACGGGTGCTAGTGCTAATGCTTTTACAAGCTTTGACAAAACCTGCTACATCTTTACGGCGACAGATAATGTAAACGAGTCACTGGATATATTGCTTTCCTTTGTCACAAAACCTTATTTTACCAAGGAGACGGTGGAAAAGGAGCAAGGGATAATTGGACAAGAGATTAAAATGTATGATGATTCCTCAAATTGGAGGGCACTTTTTGGTGTGCTTGAAGGTTTGTATAAAAACCATACGGTAAAGGATGACATTGCAGGCACCACCCAAAGCATAGCTAAAATCACGCCGGAAATGCTGTATAGCTGTGCACAGGCGTTTTATTCACCATCTCAGATGATACTGTCTGTAGCAGGGAATATCACACCTGAACAGGTCATTGCCGCAGTGGAGCGTGCAGGGCTTTCCAAAAAGAAATCGGAGGTTCAAAAGCTCCGAGTTGAAGAGCCAAAGGAAATTAACTACGCTCAAAAAACTATAAAGATGCCCGTATCCATTCCACTGGTGGCGGGGGGGTTTAACGAGAATTTTGAAGCACCTATAACTGCTGAAAAAGAAATTATTGGCGATATAATTATGGATGTCTTAACAGGCTCTACAAGCGAATTGTTTAACAAGCTGTACGATGAAAATATAGTCAATGGAACCTTTGAGGGTGAGGTATTTTCCGGCACAGACTACTACTCGGAGATAATATCCGGCGAGACTGCCCAGCCCGAGGTTCTAATAGCAGAGGTTGAAGCGGCGATTGATAAAATGAAAAAAGACGGAATTACAAAGGAGCAGTTTGAAACCAGCAAAAATGCTATGTATGGAAGTATGATAATGGATTTTGAAAATGTAGAGGAGGTTGCAACTAACATTGTAAACTCATATTTTAATGGAGAGACGGTTTATCATTCCATAGAGGTTTTGAGCAAATTGACACTGGCGGATGTAAACGACAGCCTTAAACATATGTTTGATAACAAAAAAAGAACAATTTTTACGGTTTTACCATCGGAGGATTAAGTTATGGATTTTCTGGATTTTCACGTTCAATTTCCCGGGCTTGGGTTGAATTTTACCATCAATAGAGTTGCATTTTCAATTTTTGGAATGGATATCTATTGGTATGGAATTATTTTGGCAACAGCAATGCTGGTGTCCTTTGCGGTGTATATGAAACTTGCCAAGAGAAAGGGCATTGATGGGGACAAGCTCATTGATGTTATAATGGTAGGTGCGGTTTGTGCTATTATCTGTGCCAGAATATACTATGTGGTTTTTGCACCCTTCAAGTATAACAGTTTATGGGATATGATAAATATTCGTGATGGCGGAATAGCCATATATGGGGCGGTTATAGGGGCATTTGTTTTTGGCGGTCTTGCCTGCAAGTGGAAAAAATTGGATGTGCTGGAGGTATTTGATATCACTGCAACCTGTTTTTTACTGGGACAGGGCATTGGCAGATGGGGCAATTTTGTCAACCAAGAAGCATTTGGCACAAACACTACGCTCCCCTGGGGAATGTTCAGCGAGGGCACACAGGGCTATCTTCAAGCGGTACAGGCACGGCTGGCACAGCAAGGGGTTATAGTTGACCCTACAATGCCGGTTCACCCCACATTTTTATATGAATCGCTGTGGTGTATACTTGGGTTTGTGATTTTGTACGCTTACTTTAATCATAAAAAGTTTAAAGGCGAAATGCTATGTATGTACCTTGTGTGGTATGGCACGGGCAGATATTTTATAGAGAGCTTGAGAACAGACAGCCTTGAAACCAACGGCGGAATTAGAACTTCACAACTGGTGGCGATAGTGACTGTAGTAGCATCTGCTGCATTGATTTTATATATGAGAAATAGGGCAAAAAAAGTGCCTGTGTCGGTTATTTCAGCAGAAAGTTTGTCAGGCGAAGATTTAAAGACGGCAGATTGTATTGCAAAGGCTATAGAAAAAAATGAAATAAAAGCAAAAGAAATAGAAAGCGAGCAGGAAAGTGATGCCTTGCAGCAGGAGGAGCCACCACAAGATGTGTCAAGATA
>JAVWUR010000167.1:0-3172 GCA_036667055.1 Oscillospiraceae bacterium | reverse complement strand
TGACATTGGAAAAGAAGTATTAGAGAACTATTTATACGATATTTATAGGCAAGTCGATACTGTTACTTGGATTAGCCAAGAAATTGATTATAAGATAGGCTCCAATAAATATAAAACATCGGATGTGTTAGTTGCAGAAAATTATTATTGTATATTTTTTGATACTAAGGAAATGGTACCGAGTTTAAAGATAAGATCATTGGATGCCAAAGAAATAGAAGATGATACAGAAATTTATGCTAAAGCCATTATTCAAATTTATCAACAAATAAAAAATTATTTGTCTGGATATTATAAACTTGATAAGAAATATGAAAAAGACAAGTTATTTGGTGTAGTTGTTATGCTCGAAAGTATTGCTCTGTCCCGAGAAAAAATGTATATAAGAGCTTTTGAGCTATATGAGCAAACTAATGGAAAGTTAACAATCCAAGAACAGAATTATATCCAGAGTCATATTAAACTTGTTTCTTTAGTGCAGATAGAGTCCTTGGTTTTAGAAAATAATAGCTTTTTGCCTTCGCTTTTAAATCAAGAAAAAAATCCATTATCTTGGAATGACTTGAATTTTGAATCTTCATATGAACACAATGGGTTAATTCCGATATATGAAGAATATGTCTTAAGCATCAAAGGTAAATTTAAAGATATTGTAAAATCCTTGTCATACTGATGATGTTGTAATCTTATTCAAAACACCGCGTCAGTTCAAATCCCCATATAAAAATGGGCTCGCATCTACAATTACCGGACCACTCAATAAAGCGAAGACCCCCCAATTTTTTTGGGGGGTCTTTGCTTTTTATCCCTAAAAAATCCCTAAATTGTTCAAAACTTTCACTGGCTTGCTCTGTTTGCTTTACTCCCCTTTCCCTTTACGGGTGCTTGGGGGTTGGTTTTTTTGTTATTGCTCCTGTGGGTGTGGTGCCGTCCTTCACTTGCTTTGCCATTACCACAATACGCTGGTCGCCGGTTTTGTCCTCATCGTATTTGTGAGAACAGCCCGATAACGTGAGCAGCTTGTCCTGCTCTGTCACCTCCACACCCTCAAAAATAAACTCGTTTCGGGCGTTTACCTCCGCCATAAATTTGTCAAAGCCTTGGTCGCTGGGGCTTGGGTCTATGTAATAAAAATCCGTGTCCGAATAAAAAACCGCAAACACCTCAAAGGTGGCGTCACTTGCCCCCACCGTCAAATAAATGTTTCGGTTTGCCTTGGTAAAATCTAAATCGGTAAACTTAAATAGCTGAGAAAACCGCTTTCCATCGGGGTTGTCTATATTTTCCGTATGCCCATAAATCACAGTGTTTTGAATTAGATTTTTTGTGGAGGTAAGGTCTGCATAATAATCTGCAAAGTAACAGCCCCACGGGCTTTTTTCCTTTGCTTCGTCCCTCGAAAGATAGTACTCGTTGTCGGGCGCCTGCATAACCACATTGTCTATCTCCGTGCCGGGGATTTTCAGCCAGCCTACCGCATCTTCGTTTTTCGCCTTTGCCTTACCAAGAGGGCTGTCCGCAGATATTTTTATTTCCGCCGGCGCTTGGGGTAGCTGTGCCACCTCCTCCTTTGTAGTTCCACCCACTTGCGGCATATCGCCCTTGGAGCTTTTTATTCCCATGCCGATTATCACTGCAAGCGCTAAGCAGATTGCCGCCCCAATGGCGAGGGCAATATATCTCTTTGTTTTATCTTCCTGTTTCATAGCGTCCTTTCTATCTGGGCGTGTGCCACTTTATTTTTGCAAAGGGCGGCGATAGACTTATCCTGTCTACCGCCGCCAATTTGCGTTTATTTTCTTTTTGCTGCGGTGCTTTTTTACACTTTCCCTCAAAATAAAGGAGTATGACCGCTACCGCTCTGCATCGTCAAGAGACACGCCGGTGAGTGGGTTGCCATGCCCTCCCTTTTTGAAGGTGGCTTGGATGGTTTGGTTGGATTGAATATTGGTGAACACATAGTATTTCTTTGCACCAATGCTCCTGCCATTTACCTTAACATCTGCAATTTGGTAGCCCTTGTTTGGCACAATGGTAAAGCCAGCGCTCTCCCCCTGTTTCACCCTTACTCTTTCGGGAGTGTTGATATATCCCCCCACCCCTGCTGTGGCTTGGATGTAATAGTAGGTTTCCTCGGTAGTCTCGCCGCCTGTGCCGCCCCCAACTGTAGGTGGTGTGCCCTTTTTCCAGCCCAATGCGAAGGGTGACAGGCTTGTGACCTTAAATAGCAATCCATTTTCAAGCTTTGTAGGTATAACCTCTTGGGTAATGCCGCTGCTCAAAAGATGTATTAGCGCAAAGTTGTCGTTTTTGTTTGTGCCTGCCGGATAGGGGATAAATATGGTCATTTCGCCCTTTGGCTGTACCGGAGCGCCACTAGCCGTGTTAATTAAGCTTATTTCAAGATTAATTTTCTTGTCAAAACCGTCTCTGGCATCGGTTGCTGTGTCAAGCGCAGTTTTATCCTCGTTAGTTACTACATAGGATACCACTAGACTTAAATTGCTTAGGGTTGTGCCATCGGGGACACTTGCAGGCGGAATTGCCGCTGTTTCATCGGTGGGATTTGCCGGCATTGTCTCTGTTGCATTTGTCAGCTTTTTCGCCAGTACCGTCAAGATACCATCACTCTTAGTGATTGCATAGTTTGTCCCTGTAGCACTGCCTGTTAGAGTGATTGGGTGGTCGCCAACGGTTTTGCCATCGGCTTTGGTTTTTGCTTGATATTTAGTGTGGTTATTTTGGTTTAATGCGTTGTGTTCATCGTCGCCAGCCACAAAGCCTGTATATTTAACTGTCAGCTTTGGCAGTAGGTGTGAATAGTACATGGTTTTATCTTCTGCCTTAATGGATAACGCCTTTTGTCCAATGCTAAAGGCAATTTCGCTGCTTGCGCCGGTATATTTTGGATTGTCGCCCTTAACGGAAATCACCAGCTTGTAATCGCCGGCATTGGTTGGGGCTGTTGTTGAATTGTAACTTATGCCGCTCTTGTCCGTGCCGGTGTAGGTAAACTCCAGACCGCTTTCGGGAGCCTTTTCTCCATCCACCGTTAGCGCAGTGTATACATTTTGCTTAGTGCCATTATACTCAAGATTGGTTGCGGCTGTCGCTGTGATGGTAACCGTTTTCTTTGCCACAGGGGTGCTTGTGCTGACTGTGAGCGAGTCCT
>JAVWUR010000166.1:0-3192 GCA_036667055.1 Oscillospiraceae bacterium | reverse complement strand
GATGCTATGAAGGCAATCGTGCTGGATGATTTAAGGCGTGTCACTCACATTGCTCGAACACATGAAAGCTTATTTGGAAAGTACCTCAACAAGAAAAACACCGCACAGGTGCAAAGTGAAATTTCAAATTTACAGCAAAAAATATTTAAGCTTAAGCATCGTGAAGAAGAACTTAAGGCGCTTTTCAAACGGCTGTATGAGGATAATGTGCTGGGTAAAATTCCAAACGAAGTCTTCCGTGCCCTAAGCCAAGACTACCTTGATGAGCAAAAAGAAATAGCCGCTGCTATTCCAGAGAGAGAAAAAGAGCTGGAAAAGCTCAAAAGCAGCATCGCCAATGTAGATTTATTTATAGCCAAAGCCAAGCAGTATCCGGAAATTCCGGAGCTGACTTCCGAAATCCTCCACCTGTTTATTGATAAGATTGTGGTTGGTGAAAAATCCGAACGATACTCAAGAACAGCATTTCAACAGGTGACCATTTACTACCGTGATGTTGGATTATTAGATTTAGCCGATACGCAGGCACTTCAAAGGGAGTTAGGCGTGGCATAAGAATAGCAAAGAGCAGACAGCTCGGTGAAAGCTGTCTGCCCAAATGCAACAAAACTATTAAATTGAAATGTTTCCCTGTAACACAGTGGTTAAAACGTGAGAGCCTTTTTAATTAGCCTATTAACAGTATTTTATGTAAACGCACATTTTGCTCACCGTCCCCTATTGTTTAGCGGCTGCTTTCATTAAAGTAAATCATTGAGGAAGTTATAAATGAACCTACTGTCCATGATATCAACTATCATATATACATCTTTTTTTATCGGCGCCTGGGTTAACATGACCGCCGAGCGCAAAAGTGTATTAAATCTATCTGCCGGAGCTGTTTTGATAAGCCTTGGCTGGTGGTCATTTTGTAATTCCTTCTTTTTTGCCGCCGCTACTCTGGAGCAAGCGTGGTTTTGGCACAAATTCAGCTCTGTAGGTTGGTGTGGCTTTGTCTCCTTCACCGCCTACTATTTTCTTGCTCTCACAAGCTACAACAAACAAAATATCACTCTATTTAAACAAGCTTTATTCTTTTTACCCACTGTAATTTTAATCGTCAAAAACTTATTTGGTACCACAACCTGCCTTGCTCAAAATCTCGTGCCCTTGGCTAATGGTATGGGCTGGACATATGAAAACAGTCCCTTCTCCTTTTGGCTGTGGGCGTACTTGGCTTACGTTGCGGTGTATTTTGGAGTAGCGTTTATCCTGTTATACCGGTGGGCAAAATCCACAAAGCACAAAATGAAACGTGAGATGGCATTGGTGTTTATTGTTTTAGACACCATAACCATTCTATTAGGCGTTATTACCGATGTTATTTTGCCTATAAGCGGCAACCTTTTCCCACCTCTGGCAAGCGTTGCAACCGCTTTTTTCGGAGTAGGCTATTTTGCAATCATCTACCGTTATGATGTATTCAACATTAATTTAGTGATTTCTCCAAACGATATTTTGCAGATAAGCAACAATTCCATCTTTGTTATGGATGAAAATAATGAGATATTGAGATACAATCATGCTGTAGACAGCTTGCTGGGCTATAACAAGTCAGAGCTTATGGGCAAGGACTTTATGAGCCTTATCTCCAATGATATTGACTTAAATCCTCTTTATAACGGCGAAAATTTAACGGATATTGAGACACGGCTGCGCTGTAAGGATGGGACTATCAAAGACGTGCTTTTTTCAGCCTCTGTTGCCAAGGATAAATTGAACAGCTTTTTGTGTACAATAGTTTCCTGCCAAGATGTTTCCAAACAAAAAAAGGTGCAACAGGAGCTTCAAGTTGAGCGTGAAAATTATAAACAGCTTGCCAATGACTACCATCTGTTGGCATATTTTGACCCACTGACAGGGCTTGCCAATCGCCGCCAATTTTTTGATGTATTGAGTGATTTTGAAAAACGGTATGCTGCCGAACAAAAAGACTTTGCCGTAATATTTTTAGATTTAGACAATTTTAAACAGGTAAATGATTTTTATGGGCACAAGGGCGGAGATGAAGTGCTGGTTGCCGCCGCTAACAAGCTCAAAGCCTGTACAGCCAATGGTGAGTTTGTGGCAAGAATAGGCGGAGATGAATTTATGGTGATACTCCCCTGTTCCCAAACAGAGGAGACAGTGCAAAAAATAGCGGCAATCAAATGTGAATTTAGCAAAATTATTTTTCTTGGCAAAGCTCCCTATGAAATAGGAATTTCTGCCGGCTACAGCAGTTTTTCACAGAGCAAAGATATCACCAAGCTAATGCAAAAAGCCGATGAAGGTATGTACCAAAACAAAAAGAGCCTCAGCACCCATTAAATGTATAAAAATGGAGGTAAGATGATGTTTATTATCTTGCTTCCATTTTATTTTCATGGTAGCTACCCATGCAATTTATCATATATCACAATAAAACTTGACAGTTTCGTCTCAAAAAAATATAATGTAATTTAAGACAAATATACATATGTTGAATTTTGAAAATAATATTTTACGGAGGTATTTATGACACTACAAGAAAAGCTTTCTCACCTTGAAAATCCTGAATTTTTTTGTGAAAATAGGCTGCCTGCCTGCTCGGATCATAAATGGTATACCAGTGAAAAACTAGCAGAAAAAATGGGAGATATGCAACAAAAGTTATCCCTTAACGGGGTTTGGCAGTTTGCCTATGCCGAAAACCCTGCCGCCGCTCCTGTTTCATTTCAAGCTGAAAACTTTGACAGCCGCCATTGGGACACCATCAAGGTTCCCGGGCATATGGAGCTGCAAGGTTATGGAACGCCAAAATATACCAACACATTTTATCCGTGGGATGGTGTAGAGGATGTCCCTCCCCATAAAATTCCAAAAAAATACAACCCCACAGGGTGCTATATAAAAGAGTTTATCCTGCCTGAAAACTTTTCCCAAAACGCTGTTTGGCTCTGCTTTGAGGGGGTGGAAAGCGCCTTTCATTGCTGGCTAAATGGCAATTATGTGGGCTACAGCGAGGACAGCTACACCCCCTCTAAGTTTGATGTTACCCAGTATCTCACCTCCGGCAAAAATAAATTGGCGGTAGAGGTTTACCGCTTTTGCAGCGGTAGCTGGCTGGAGGATCAGGACTTTTGGAGAATGGGCGGGATAATTCGTGAGGTTGCCCTTTACGCCCTGCCCAGC
>JAVWUR010000165.1:0-3234 GCA_036667055.1 Oscillospiraceae bacterium | reverse complement strand
CTGCCGGTAAAACCGCACAGATAACGGCGGTTGGAGGGGTTAAAGATAATCACTCCGTCAAGGTTTTCTTGTTTTAAGAATTTTTTGACATTTTCTATTCGCTCCATTGAAACGCCTTTCTACCTTTATGGAAAAACCTATTATAAATAGTACTATAAGATTCGGTGAGAACCTTTTGGTCCCCACCGAATTTTCAGTTATTGATAGCTATTAGAATTGAAATTCCGGAATTTTCAGTTGACCGTCAACATAAAGACCGAAGTTTTTAAGGTTTGAATTATATGCTATAAGATTTTCAGGGCACTGTAGGAACACACAAGGAACCTCATCCCATATAATTTGCTGTGCTTTCAAATATGCTTCTTTTCTAACATCAGGGTCTGTGGAGGTACGGCCGGTATCAAGCAGGTTGTCCACCTCTTTGTTGGTGTAGAAGGACATATTGCCGCCCTCACCGTGCATTGAGGAATGGAAGCTTGCATAAAGAGCATAGTCCGGGTCGCCTGTGTCGGATGACCAGCCAAGGCCAAACATATCAAGAGAACCTTTCATAACCTTATCAAGGAAAGCACCACGCTCCAAGGTCACAATCTCTACTGTAACGCCGATTTCAGCTAATTGTGCCTGTGCCATTTCAGCTGTGTCAAGACGCACTTGGTTTTGGTCGCAGGTGATTGTCAATTTCAAACCGTCTGGATATCCTGCCTCAGCCAAAAGCTTCTTTGCCTTTTCCACATTGTATTCGTGTGGTGTAAGCTTGTCATTATAAGCCCAAACAACTGCACTCATAGGTGCTGCTGCAATTTTGCCGGTGCCTTGGTAAACAACATTGTAGATGGATTCCTTGTTGATTGCCATATTGATTGCTTGACGAACCTTAACATTGTCAAAAGGTGCCTTGTTGCAGGTGAAGCATAGGAAGTTTATGCTGGACGCTTCACGTCTAAATACATTAACCTTCGGGTTTTCTTCCAATCTTTGAAGCTCGGATGCCTGCACGTCCAAAGCGATGTCAACTCCGCCTGTTTCAACTTCGATGGAACGGCTTGCAATTTCAGGAATTGTGCGGAACACAACATTCTTTGTCTTTGGTGCACCCTTCCAATAGTCCTCGTTTGCCACAAGGTCAATTCTGTCGCCTGTAGCCCAGCTTACAAACTTGTAAGGGCCTGTGCCCACCGGCTGCTGAGAAACCTTGTCGCCTGCTTCGGTGTAGGCTTTTTCATTTACTATTGCCATAACAGGGTGACACATATGGTTTAGTATAGGGCCAAAAGGCTTTGTCATCTTCATTTCAAAGGTGTAATCATCAATTGGCTTTGAGTTTTCAAAGTCTATGGTTGCTCTAATGGAGCTTGCGTGAGGAGACGCTGCGATTTTCGAGAAGGAAAAAGCTACGTCGCTTGCTTTAAATTCTTCTCCATTGTGGAATTTAACGCCCTTTCTCAGATGGAAAATATAGGTGTTATCATCCACAACCTCCCAAGATTCAGCAAGTCCGGGGGCGATGTTTCCGCTGTCATCTCTTGTGACAAGTGTGTCAAAAATCAAGGTGGATACATGCCCTGCAGGTGAGTCGGTTGTGCCATAAGGGTCAAGAGCCTTTGGGTCAGCTCCCTGAGCTATGATAATAGTGTCTTTTGGAGCAGCAGGGTCAGCTGTGCCACCGGCACCGTCATCGGTTTTTTTGCCGCAGGCAGTTGTTAAAACAAGGGAAAATGCAAGAGCAATTGCGAGCAGTCTTTTTGCGTTTTTCATAATAATTCTCCTTTTAATTTTTTCAGATATTCACGGATGTAAACACCTGTATTTGACATAAATTTTAATATAGATGACAGGCGACAAAGTGGCCGTCCTCTATCTCCCTTAGCTGTGGCTGCACTTTAAAACATTCAGGCTTTGCGTAAAGGCACCGTGTGGCAAAACGACAGCCCGGTTCCGGCTCGATGGGTGAGGTTATCTCCCCTTTGAGCAAAATCCTGTCACGGTTGGCGTTCACCTTAGCAACGGGAATTGCAGACAGCAGTGCTTGAGTGTAGGGGTGGTACTGCTTTGTAAACAATTTTTCTGCACTGCACTTTTCCACTAATGTGCCAAGGTACATCACACAGATGTTGTCGGAGATATGCTTTACCACCGATAAATCGTGGGTGATAAAGATGTATGTCAGCCCCCGCTGCTCCTGCAAATCCTGCATAAGGTTTAAGATTTGTGCCTGTATGGAAACGTCAAGTGCGGAAACCGGCTCGTCACATACGATGAATTTAGGCTCCAGTGCCAAGGCTCTGGCAATGCCTATTCTCTGTCTGCGGCCACCGTCCAGCTCGTGGGGGTAGGAGTCAGCCAGCCTTTGTGCAAGCCCCACCGTCTCCATAATCGCCAAAACCTCTTTTTCCTGTTTTGCCTTGTCGCCGTCGTGCATTTTGTGGATAATCATAGGTTCCATAATGATATCCTTCACGGTCATTCTGGGGTTTATGGAAGAAAATGGGTCTTGAAATATCATCTGCATATCTTTTCTTGAATGTTTCAGCTCCTCACCTTCAAGGCTTGTCACATCCTTGCCCTCAAAGAAAATTTTCCCTTCGGTGGCACTTAGAAGGTGGATGATACATCTGCCGAGGGTGGATTTTCCGCAGCCGGATTCTCCCACAACCCCAAGGGTTTCTCCTTTATTAATGGAGAAGGAAACATCATCTACAGCGTGAAGCTGCCCTTTTGCCGTTTTAAAATATTTTTTAAGATTTTCTACTTTTAAAATTTCAGGCATCTATTTTCCCTCCTTAATAAAATTATGACATTTTACAAAATGCCCCGGCTCTACCTCTACCATACTCGCAGAGCTTTTGCTGCACTTGTCACAGCTCACTGTGCACCGAGGGTGAAAGCTGCAGCCGCTTGGCAGGTTTGCAGGGTCGGGCATAAGCCCCGGAATAGGGTTTAGCCGCTTTGCCGTTGAATCAAGGTCGGGTATCGAGCCAAACAGTCCCTTTGTATAAGGATGACAGGTGTTGTCGTAAATTTGGGAAAGCGTGCCATACTCTACAATTTCACCTGCGTACATAATGGCAACCTTTTCGCATACCTCCGCAACAACCCCAAGGTCGTGGGTGATAAGCAGCATAGACGTGCCACGCTCCTTCTTTAATTTGACAATCAAATCCAAAACCTGTGCTTGAATGGTCACATCCAGTGCGGTGGTAGGCTCGTCTGCCAATATTAATTCAGGGTTGC
>JAVWUR010000164.1:0-3248 GCA_036667055.1 Oscillospiraceae bacterium | reverse complement strand
TGCGTCGTATGCCACAACGCTAGGTTCGTTTAGGACAATCCCCTTGCCCTCCATATATATGATAACCTTGGTTGTTCCAAGATCAATGCCTACATCATTTGCTGCCATATTATTTCCTACTTTCCTCATGTTCGCTATATGCGAAGGTCATTCCTATAACCTTGCCGCTGCCCGCCGCTTTAAACTGTTGTGCCACCGTGTCAAGAGTGTGCCCCGTTGTCAAGATATCATCTATCACCAATATATTTTTGCCTGTAACGTCTCCCTTTACACTAAAAGCTCCATCTAAATTTGTTTTTCTTTCTTTAATGCTCAAATCATGTTGATTTTTCGTCTTTTTCACCTTTGCTATAAGCTTAAAATTGTACTCTGTTTTTGTGAGTTTTGCAATCTTTTTAGTCATCTCTTGGGGCAAATCAAATTCTTTTTGGTAAAATTTTGATTTATGCACCGGTACACAGACCAGAATATCAATATTATTTTCAACTATAAATTCCTTTAAGTCAATTGGTATATATTGTAAAAAATTATCTACAAAGTCAACGCAGCTTTTAAATTTTGCCCTTATTAAGGCACTGCGCACTATGTCCTTATAGTTGTAAAAAGAGATGCAAAAATCTAAATCTTTAAACTCCTTATAGGTTTCTTTCCTCACTCTGTCAGGCTCTTGCCACTGCAACGCCATAACCCTGTCATAGCATTTACAAGGCTTAGTTCCCTCTAAAATTTCTTGACAAAACATACATTTAGGCGGAATGAAAAAATCTATTACCGACTTTGCAACATTTATTTTATCCATAAAATTCCTCTAAAAAATGTTTTATTCCCGAATACCTAAGCTGTTTTTTATGGTTTTGAGTCATTGCGCTAAGTATCTGCGGCTTGCCTACTATCACCAATAAATCCTTGGCTCTCGTTATCGCCGTGTACAATAAATTCCGATATTGCAGCTCCTTTGCCACATCTGCAAGGCACAGTATTACCGCCCGAAATTCACAGCCTTGGCTCTTGTGTACCGTGATTGCATAGGCGTGTTCAAGCTGAATAAATTCCTCTTGGCTATATTGATATGTCCTGTCCTCAAACCTAAGTTCCATAGTTTTTCCCACTACATCTATCTTTTCTATGCTCCCTATGTCACCATTGAACACCCCTATATCCTGAGTTCCATCATCTTTTTTGTACTCTAAATCATAGTTGTTGCGAATTTGCATAATCTTGTCGCCCTCTCGGAATATCACCCCATTAAAGCTTATCTGCCTTTTATGAGTACCTTCGGGATTAAGCGCTTTTTGCAGTTCAATGTTTAAATTTGCCGTGCCGCCACGTTTTTTTCTTGATGGGCACAGCACCTGTATATCCTCATAGCTGTCAAAGCCGTAAGCCTTGGGCAGACGTATTGCGGCGAGCTGCACCACAAGCTTGTCTATATCCTCCGGTTCACAATCAAGCATAAAGAAATCCCCATTTTTATCCGATGTTTGGGGCAGTATCCCATTGTTTATATTGTGAGCATTCACAACGATTTTACTTTTCTGGGCTTGGCGAAAGATGTCCACTAGCTGAACACTGGGAATTCTTCCCGATTCCAGCAAATCTTTAAGTATATTCCCCGGCCCCACTGCCGGAAGCTGGTTGTAGTCCCCCACGAGAACCACTCGGCAGTTGTCCTTTACCGCCGTTATAAGCTGACTGAACAGCAATATGTCCACCATGGAAAACTCGTCCACTATGAGCACCTCACAGGGCAAAGGGTTGTCTTTATTCCGTGAAAAGCGTATGTTATCCCTAGAGCCGGGCACCACCTCCAGCAGTCGATGTATCGTCTTTGCCGGTCTGCCTGAAAGCTCCGCTAAACGCTTTGCCGCCCTGCCTGTGGGCGCACACAAGCTTATTTTGTTCGCCTGCATTTCAAACAGGGCGATGATAGCCTTGACTAGGGTAGTTTTTCCCGTGCCGGGGCCGCCGGTTATAATGGACACGTTAGAGCTGCACACCTTCTCAATCGCCTCTAGCTGCTTTGGCGCATACCTTATGCCATTTATCGTCTCAATGTCGGCAATTTGAGAATCGAGATTTTCTCCTGCCTTCTCCTTCACTTCCAAAAGCTCCGCTAATTTTTGAGCAATTACCATCTCCGCCACATACAGCTCCGCTAAAAATATAAAGGAAATCCCCCCCATATCCTCCAGCACTAAAATTCCCTGATCGCATAAATCTTCTATCTGTCTGTCAATCTTTTCCGGCTCCACCGAAATAAATTTTGACACCGTTTCAAGCAATTTTTCCCTTGGCACACAGCTATGCCCCTTCAATGTATTGTGCCGCAGAACATAGAGAATACCGCCCACTACCCTTTCGCTGCTGTCATATTCTATAGAAAATTTTTCGCTTAGCTCGTCCACCCTGTCAAACTCGAAAAAGCATGGCTCGCCGCACAACACAAATGGGTTAGTTGTAACTATCTCCACTGTATTCGGACCAAAATAAGAATATATTGCAATGGCATCTTTAGCATTTATTCCATAGGAGGAAAGGTACGCAATGGCATCCTGTATTCCATATATTTTTTTAAATTCCTGCTGCATCGCCATAGCTTTTTTTAAGGATATTCCCGCTATAGTGCTAAGCTTTTCCGGCTGTGTATCTAGCACCACAAATGTGTCCTCGCCAAACTTTTCAACAATTCTTTTGGCGGTAGCTGCGCCTATGCCCCTTATCGCTCCGCTTGCAAGATAGGTGTATATGGCATTCACATCGCTGGGCAGGGTTATCTCATAGCTTTCCGCTTTAAATTGCAGACCAAAAGACGGATGGTTGGTGTAGTCCCCAAAAGCCACTAGCTTTTGACCCTCGCCTACCCCCGCCATCTCGCCTACAACCGTTACCAGCTCCTCTGCCGTTTCCAGCTCCATAACGGTAAACCCTGTATCTCCGCTTTGAAAGGTTATGTGTGCAATGGTTCCCTCAATTTTTTTTATTTCTTGCAAAATATACCTGCTTTATGTTTTTTTGTCACTAAAAATTATTAATATACTCTTATTATATATGAGGATGGCTACTTTGTAAATAAACCATTGTCAATATATTGCATTATATCAGCTTTTTTAGATATTTTCGTGTCATCATAAATATTTTCCATATTCTCGGATATAAAAACTATATCATTATTTCCCACAGAATTTTGCATAAGCCGTATCTTTCGCTGGGTAAATGGGTCGATGGAATAGTTTAAAAATGTCACTGTT
>JAVWUR010000163.1:0-3274 GCA_036667055.1 Oscillospiraceae bacterium | reverse complement strand
CAGAGTATCTCGGCTGATAAAATTAAACCGACTATAAAAAACTACCCGCTAACCTGTTTTTCACATAAGGTTTGCGGGTAGCTTTTTGTCTATTTCTCGGATAAATTCCGTTTTTATGGTGCCTGTCTCCCAAGGTGCAGTATAAGCTTTTTGCTAACTGCCACCTTGGCTAACCGGCGCCTTGACTAAAGGTCACTATAGCGTTTAGGCAATCCCAAGTCATCCACTTTGTATGGCTTGTGGCGGTGCTTTCCATGTTTTCTGTGTCTAGGGGTGCTCTCACTTTTTAGAGCATCCGATTTTCCCGCTGTAGACCCTTTGAGCTTGCCTGCCTTTCCTGTGCAAGCGGCAAGACCCAGTGTCATAACTAATGCCAGCGCAATTACTAATAGCTTTTTTATATGGACTTCCCCCTTTCCTCCCACTGCATACTTTGTACCCACTATATTTTCTTTTTTTATTGTAACAGCTTATTGGGTAAAATGACTATTTTTTCGTGAAATGTAAGTTTTTTTGCCCTGAAATGTAAAAAGCTATACTAAATAGGTTTTATATTGATTTTGGTGTGCATAAAAAAACAGCCACACGAAAATGTGTGACTGCTCTTAAACACTTTGCTTTAGATATTTGACCTGTATATTTGGTAGGCGCTCTGCCAAATATTACCTGCTGTATCTTTGTCTTTACTTTCACTTTATCTCTAAATTAATAAACCAGCTTTTCTCTGTCTGTAAAGGTCACCGCCGCATCCTTTTCCCACTGGTAAACCGGCGGTATAAAGTTCTCGTGCTTCTCGGTTATCACGTTTATCATAACTGGCTCGCCCAGCTCCAACGCCCATTTAAGAACCGTTTCAATCTCCTGATTGCAGGTGATATTTTTGCCCTTTATGCCAAAGCCCTCGGCAATTTTCACTGCATCTATAGGGCTGAAATCCACCCCGAAATAATTTTCTTCATAGTAGAGCCTTTGAATGGTTTTTATCCAGCCATAGCAGTTGTTTTGGAAATTTATAAAGACGATTGGCAAGCCTACCCTTTTGGCTGTCTCCAATTCCCCCATTGCCATTCCAAAGCTTGAATCCCCTACCATACATATGACCTTGTGGTCGGGACGGGCAACCTGAGCGCCGATGCTTGCACCTATAGCATAGCCCAAAGCGCCATGTGCTCTAGGAATAACTGTATTTTTGCCCGCTACCTTTTGCTTTAAATAGGAGGAGATGTATGGAGTTGGTGTGCCTGCATCGCCGCAAAAAACAGTCTTTTCGTCGGTAATTTTCTCAAGGCACTCAAATATCTTGGCTGACACCACGCCATAAGGGGCGGTGCGGCTGTAGTCCTTTTGAATAAATGCTTCCTTTGCTTTGCGTTGTTTTTCTACAAACGCCATCCAATCCTTGTTGTGCTGCGGTGGCAGTTCGCTGTGGCTATGGACGGCATTAAGCTGCTGCAAAAATCCCTTTATGTCGCACATGACAGGATATTTTACCCTCAGCACATTTGCCAAAATCATCTCGTCCACATCCACCTGAACAATCACAGCATCGGAAGGTATAAGTTTTTCACCCATGGTGGTCACCTTGTCCATTTTGCATCCCAGCACCAAAATCATATCCGCCTGCATAACCACCTCGTTTGCCGGTGCAGAGCCGCCATTCGCCCCCACAACCCCAAGGCTGTAATACTCGGTTTCCGCCACACTGCCCTTGCCGTCGATGGAAGTTACCACGGGGACATTAAGCCCCTTTGCAAGCTCTTCCAGCTCTTGGTAAGCGTTTGCCAGATGTACTCCGCCCCCTGCCAAGATAACCGGCTTTTTTGCCTTGCGGATAACATCATATATCTCCTGTGCCCTTTCAATGGTAGGCATATTTTGTAGCTGCTGCCAGCGTCCATCCTGCTCACAGCCGTAAACATCGCTCTCTTTTCCATCAAAGGCATCTCGCAATAGATTTTCAGGCAGCGACAGCACGGTTGCACCGGGAGTGCCGCTGGTGGCGGTGCGTATGGCTTTTCTTATCATCTGCGGCAATTTTGAGGAAAGACGTACCTTGGTATTCCATTTTGAGGCAGAAGCAAACAATGCTTCTTGGTTACAATCGGTGAGGGCACACATCTCCTCACTGCTCATAGTTATCTCCGAGGCAAGGCACAGCAGTGGAATGTTGGACATATTTGCTTCGCTCACGCCCGGAACTACGTACAAGGCTCCGCCGCCGCTTGGAACCTCCACAACGCCGATTTTTCCGGTCATACGAGAATAGGCATCCGCCGCATATGCTGCGTGGCGCTCGTCACGACAAAGTATATGGGTTATTTTATCTTTATTTAAACGCATTGCATCGTGAAAAGCCATGGAGGTATCCCCCGGAACGCCAAAGATATGTGTCACCCCATGGTCAATCAACATTTTTACCAGTATATCTGCACCTCTCATTTTGTTTCCTCTCTTAACTAAAAATCAATCTTTTCTTCTTTGCCTACAGGGCACAGATATTTGCCCCCTGTGGCGTGTACATATTCTTCTTTTGCCTTTGCGAGAACCTGTGGTGACTCCATTAAGGACACCGCTGTAGCCGCTAAAATCTGTCCTGCTTTTATCAGTGCCTTGTGCATTGCCCCCGATTTTCCCTGTGCTGTCAAAAGCCATGAATGTGCCGGTGTCCCATTGGCATAGCAGGCTAAATTCAGTTGGGCGGTGGGGGTGCAGTAGGACACGTCCCCAACGTCGGTAGAGCCAAACCCGTAGGAGCTGCTCCGACGGTAAGGGGCGGTGCTGTCCACCAAAATGCAGCTTTGCAGTTTCTGCCAATCATCATAGCAATCGGCGGCTTTCTTTAAGGATATGTCTATTTCTTCTTTGGACAGCAGCGCATAAAACTTTTCTGCCACCTGATAATCTTCCTGAGAAAAGTCCGGTGCACCTGCCCAAAGCAGCTCGCAGGACAAAATTTCGCTAAGGCTGTCATTGGCTATATAGTCGCACATCCCCGCCGGAAAATGTGTTGTTACCTCTGTGCCCGTCATAAGCGCCGCACCCTTTGCGATATCCTCCACACGATGGCAGATATCCACAACTTGGGAAATTTGGGGAGAGCGAATAAAATATTTAAGCTTTGCATGATCCTGCACAATGTTGGGCGCACCTCCGCCGGCATCCACATAGGCGTAGTGCATACGAGCCTCGGGGCTGACGTGCTCACGGAGATAGTTGACCCCAACGTTCATAAGCTCGCACGCATCAAGTGCGCTTCTGCCAAGCCAAGGTGCTC
>JAVWUR010000162.1:0-3298 GCA_036667055.1 Oscillospiraceae bacterium | reverse complement strand
CAAGGGTCACTTATCGGCAATTTTGCAGGTGGTGCAGGGGACAAGCTTTGAAGATGTGCCGATTTTTGGCATGGTAAAGGACTCAAAGCACAGAACAAGAGCATTGGTTTCAAAAAGTGGAGAGATTGCCATTGCAATGCACAAGGGAATATTCAAGTTTGTGACGGAAATTCAAGACGAGGTTCACCGTTTTGCCATCGAGTATCAGAGAAAAAATCAAAAAACAAAATCCTACGCAGTAACGCTGACCAAAATACCCGGAATAGGCGAAAAAAAGGCAGAAAGTCTGCAAAAAGAATTTAAAACACTTTCGGCAATCAAGGCGCTGGACATCTCCCAGCTTACACAAGCGGAGGGAATAAGCGAAAAGGATGCTGAAAATATATACAAATATTTTAACAGTTAAAGGGAAAAAATAATGAGAGTAATAAGCGGCTTGGCACGAAACACGGTTCTAATAGCATTGGAGGGTCTGGAAACACGCCCCACAATAGACAGAGTGAAAGAGGGGATTTTCTCCTCAATTCAATTTATGGTGCCGGGCGCAAGGGTACTGGATTTATTTTGCGGCACAGGTCAGATGGGAATAGAGGCGCTTTCAAGAGGTGCGCAGTTTGGGGTGTTTGTAGACTCCAGCCGAGATGCAATTTTGGTGGCGACACAAAACATGAAAAATTGTGGGCTGTTTGAAAAATGCCGTGCGGTCAATATGTCAGCGCATGACTTTTTAAGAACCACAAAGGAAACCTTTGATATAGTTTTTCTCGATCCGCCATACAACCAAGGAACATTGCAGGAAATGTTGCCGAAAGTTTGCACAATACTATCGGATAATGGTATAATAATAGCGGAGAGTGAACTCCACTTTTCCTTAGAGGAGCCAATTCCGGGGCTTACACAGGTCAAAACATATAAATATGGCAAGGTTTTGGTCACCAAATTTCAAAAGGAGAGCTGAGATGAAGATAGCAATCTGTCCGGGCAGCTTTGACCCGGTAACAAAGGGACACATTGACATACTGGAGCGCACAAGTAAACTGTTTGACAAGGTGTTCGTGGTTGTTATGGTAAACCCATCAAAAAAACCTGTTTTCCCCACAGAGGAGCGAGTGGACATGATAAAGCGTGTCACCACCCACATCAATGGGCTTGAGGTGGAAAGCTATGATGGCTTGATAGCGGACTATGCTCGCAAAAAAAATGCACACACCTTGGTAAAGGGGCTGCGTGCAGTGACAGATTTTGAGTATGAATTTCAGCAGGCGTTAACCAATAAAAAATTAAACCCACAGCTAGAGACGTTATTTATGGTGACAAACCAAGAGTATATGTATCTGTCCTCCACTATTGTAAGGCAGATTGCGGATTTTGGCGGAGATATAACGGAATTTGTACCGGCGGAAATAAAGGATGAATTAATAAAAAGAATGTCAAAGGAGAGATGATTTATGGCAGTGTCAATAGAAAATATGCTGGAGAGCTTGGAAGAAACACTGGTTGAAGGCATGAGCGTGCCGTTAAGCGGGGGAAAACGTGTTGTTGATGTTGATGCGGCGAGAGACATAATTGACGATATACGGATAAATATGCCCCAGGAAATTTTGCAGGCAAAGGCAATAGTCCAAGATAGAGCACAGATTGTGGTAAAGGCGCAAAAGGAAGCGGAGGAGATAGTCAGAAGGGCAGAGGAGCGGGCACGTCACCTTGTGAACAAGGAAGAAATTATGCATATCGCCCAAGAAAAAGCCCGAGAGATGACCCAAACTGCACAGGCGCAGACCCAACAATTAAAGCAGACGGTCACCCAATATTGTGATAATATGCTGACACAAACCCAAGAGCAGCTGCAAAAAAGTTTTAATGAAGTAAAGATAGTTAGGGATAATTTGAAAAAGTAATAGCAACATTCCTTAGGATACCATATAATAGAGCTAAGGAGGGGTGTTTATGAAGGTCATTGTTATAAAAAGCCCTAAGTTGCTGCGAGGTATATTAAAATACATATTTAAAATTTAAAAAAGCTAAAAATATGTAAGGTATCAAGTCTAAAAAGCTTGATACCTTACACTTTTAATAGTATAATAGTGAAGTATGCCAAGGATTAGTTGAAATTCGATAAAATAAGTGTAAGTGAGGGAATATATATGGAGAGCATGGGAGATTTAAGACGCACCCATTACTCCTGCCGATTGGGCAAGGATAATGTTGGGGAAGAGGTTGTGGTTGCAGGGTACATCGCCAAGGTTCGTGACCTTGGTGCAGTTGTGTTTTGCGATGTGCGAGACACCAAGGGTGTTATTCAAATTAAATTTGGTGATGATTGTACGGCGGAAACCTTGGAAAAGGCAAAGACGCTGAGAACAGAATATGTTGTGCTTGCAAAGGGTGTAGTGGAGGAACGTGAAAAAGCAAACCCCAACCTAGAAACAGGCGCTATAGAAATAAAAGTTTCAGAGCTGAAAATTCTATCCGAGGCAGAGACTACTCCCTTTGAAATAAAGGACGATGTAAATGTCAAGGACGAATTGCGGCTGAAATATCGCTATCTTGATTTGAGACGAACCAAAGCTCACGAGGGCTTGGTTTTGCGCCATAAGGTGGCAAAAATCACAAGAGATTACTTTGACCAAAATGATTTTATGGAGATAGAGACACCAATGCTGGTAAAATCCACACCGGAGGGAGCGAGAGACTATATCGTTCCATCTCGTGTTCAGCCGGGCAGGTTTTTTGCCCTGCCACAAAGCCCACAGCTTTATAAACAGCTTTTAATGCTGTCTGGGTTTGACAGATATATGCAGATTGTTCGCTGTTTCCGTGATGAGGATTTGCGTGCCGACCGTCAGCCGGAATTTACCCAGATTGACGTGGAGATGGCATATGTTGATGAAATTGATGTGCAAACCGTCAATGAGGGCTTTATAAAAAGAGTGTTCAAGGAAGTTTTGGGCGTAGAGGTGCCCGTTCCATTTGCCAGAATGAAATATCAAGAGGCGATGGACAGATATGGCGTGGACAAGCCCGATACACGCTTTGGGTTAGAGCTTGTGGACATTAAAGAGCAGGTTAAGCACACGGAGTTTGCTGTGTTTAAATCAGCTCTTGACAACGGCGGTTCCGTTCGCTGTATAAATGCCAAGGGATTAGCAGATAAGCTCACAAGGAAAGAGATAGACAAGCTGGTTGAAATTGCAAAAACTTACGGTGCAAAGGGGCTTGCTTACACTCGATTAACTAGCGAGAGCGAGACTTCAAGCTATGAAAAATTCCTTACAGGAGATGTGATACGGGAGGTAAG
>JAVWUR010000161.1:0-3299 GCA_036667055.1 Oscillospiraceae bacterium | reverse complement strand
GCTGAAGCTTGTGGTTTTGCATATGCCGTGGTTTGTTGAGTATCATCACGGAGTTTAAACTGTGCCACAAGGTTTTTCAGTAGGGTGGCTTGGCTGTTTAATTCCTCTGATGCCGCCGCACTTTCCTCACTGGTGGCGGAGTTTGTCTGCACCACTGCGGAAATTTGCTCAATGCCGGTGGTGACTTGTTCTATCGCCTCTGCCTGTTGCTCTGATGCCTGTGCAATGCCGGACACCACCGTGGCAACCTCGTTAGTGCTTTGTACCACCTGAGAAATAGAGCTTGCAGTTTCGTCTGCAATTTTTGTGCCATTTGCCACTGCCGCTACCGAGCTTTGTATCAAAGCCGTGGTGCTCTTTGCCGCCTCTGCGGATTTCTGTGCAAGGTTTCTCACCTCGTCTGCCACCACTGCAAAGCCCTTGCCTGCACTGCCTGCACGGGCAGCTTCCACCGCTGCGTTAAGTGCCAAGATGTTGGTTTGGAAAGCTATATCGTCTATAGTCTTGATTATCTTGCTAATCTCCCCCGAGGTTTCTGAAATGTCGCTTATCGCCTTTATCATCTCTTCCATCTGTCGTGAGCCTTTGTCCAGCACCGTTGCGGATTGCTGTGACAGTTGGTTTGCGTTCTGTGCGTTTTCGGCGTTGGTTTTCACCTGTGCCGATATCTGCATTATGCTTGCAGAAAGCTCTTCTATTGCTGATGCCTGCTCTGTTGCCCCTTGGCTCAAGGATTGTGCCGCTGAGGACACTTGATCCGAGCCGCTGGACACTTGGTTGGACGCTGTGTTGATTTCTGTAAGGGCGGAGCTTAAACTGCGGTTTATTTTACGCATTGCCGCTAAAATGCCCTTGTATTCCCCTACATATTTTTCTTCACAGCCTGTTTTAATGTCAAAGTTTCCATTTGCCATTTCGCCCAGCATATTGTCAATGTCTTGAATAATGCTCTTTAAATTATCTGTCATACCCATAAATGTGTTGGACAGTATGCCGATTTCGTCTCGCACGGTGGAGGTTATGTTTATGTTAAGCGTGCCATTTGCAATGTCATTAGCCGCATCCACCACACCGTCAATAGGCTTTAACATCTTTCTTAATAGCAGTGTTGTAGCACAGATAATCACCAAAAGTGCTATAATCGACATAATTATCATAGCTGTGAGCAGTGTGGTGACATCCTCATTCAAATCTTTTTCGGAAAGTATGCTTGCCGCCCACCATGTCTCGCCTGCACAGTTAAGTGGGTAGTAAAACCGCACCACCTGTGTGCCATCGTCCTTTACGGTTTTGACGGAAAACGCCTTGCCTGCCTTTTGACCATCAGTGATTTTTGCATATTCCGATGCTGGAATAATGCCCGATTGTGCCTTGCCTGTCAGCTCTTTTTCTTCACTGTCATATACAATTGTATTGTCCTGTGTCATTATGCCCACATACATACTTGGGTATTTTGCATCGGTGGTTTTAATTCTTGAAAAGTTTTCAATGGCGATATCCACGATTATAACGCCCTTGACAGTGCCATTGTCCAATATTGGACAGCCCACGGTGCACATCATTGTGCCCTCATAATTATAAGGCTTTGTGACTGTCATTTTCTTTGTGGATTTTGGTATGCTATAGTAGTCTGCCTTTGAATATTCCGCATAGCTGCCTGCACTGCCTGCTGTGCCTTTTAGTGAGTCTGCATCGGTTATGTACAGGTTGTAATCCGGTGCTGTACTTTCAAACGCACCCGGCTCAAACAACACGCCTATAGCGGTGATATCCACGTTGCTTTTTAAAGTTGACCAAGCGGTGTTGAGTATGTATTGTTCCATCTCAGCGTTTGCAGCACTTAGGGTGACTGTGGGGTACACAGCACTTTTTCTCCCTGCCGTGGGCTGGTTTTTTAAGCCTGCCGTCACAAGCGGTGCTTTTGCCGCAGGTGTCGCTTTTGGCGATGGGGCAGGTGTTGCCTTTGGGGACGCCGATGGTGTCGCTTTTGGCGATGCCGATGTTGTCGCTTTTGGCGATGGGGCAGGTGATGCCATTGGGGACGCCGAGGGGGTCGGAATAGGCAGTGGCACAGTGTCCTGTGCTTTTTCATACGCCCCTTGGATGTAGTTTTGCAGGTTTACCGCCGTCTTTGCTGCCGTGTCCACTGTGGCCTGCACCATAAGCCCGTTTTCCGCTGCAATGCCACCAAACTCTCCATTGATTGCACCGGTGACTGCACCACTTGCCATATAAGCGGACACTCCTATTAAAACCGCCAATATAACCGTGAGCATAACGCCCAATGCCAAGGAGATTTTCGCCCCAAGGGATATCATATTGTCATAGTTCTTTTTTTGCCCGTCCTTTTGCTTTTGCTGGGTTTTCTTCTGCTTTTTTTCTGACTTTTTCATAAGCCTGCACTCCGTCCCTTTTCCATATTTTATTATAAATACTATCTTTATTCCTTTTAAACAAAGGTTCTATAGAAAAACCATAGATTTATTATAGTATAATTTTCCATAAAAGTCCACTATAAAGCTACATTTTATGACAAAATTGTAAAAATTTTTAACTTTGCTTTCCCTGCTGTTTTCCCCGAGAAAATTTCCGTCTTGCTTATAATACAGCCTGTACTAGGGGGGTGGGGTGTCCCTTGGCACTTGCGTAGAGCTTGCAAAAAAAGGGGAGACGACAAAAATCATCTCCCCTTTTGTGCTTTTATTATTTCCCCTTGACTATCGCCCACCGCAGCTTTGCGGATTTTGCACGGCTGTTTAGGTAACATTCCTCTTGAGAGGGACGTATGACCTCCCGTGCAATATCGCTGTAAAAGCCCTCGTTATAAAACTGCTTAAAGGATTTTTTCACCATCCTGTCCTCCCCCGAATGGAAGGTCAAGATTGCCACCCTGCCGCCGTCTGCCATAACCTTTGGCAGCTTTTCCAAAAATTGATACAGCACCTCAAACTCTTGGTTCACGTCGATACGCAGTGCCTGAAAGGTTCTCTGGCAAGATTTTTTGATGTTTTCTTTTTTGCCATCCTTGGGTATAAACGCCAGTGCCGCTTCGATTATCTCACGCAGCTGTGAGGTGGTGGAAATTGTCATACCGCCCCTTATTTTCGAGATTATAGCCTTGGAAATTTTTTCGGCATAAGGCTCGTCAGCGTTTTCCATAAGCATACCCGTCAGCTCCTCTTGGGTCACGTCCTTTAGCCGCTGTGCTGCCGATATCCCCTTTGTCGGGTCAAGACGCAAATCTAATGGCCCCTCATTTTTATAGGAAAACCCTCTCTCGGGGTTATCTATCTGCATAG
>JAVWUR010000160.1:0-3325 GCA_036667055.1 Oscillospiraceae bacterium | reverse complement strand
CTGCTTGGGAATAAATCTGCAAATGACGGCGTTTTGTGTTACATGCTCACCCAGACAGGACAGAACGAAGAACCCGACACAGGCTACTTTTTTGCCGAAGATGGGGATTACTATTTTCTCAACTGCTCCAAGGGTGCGGGAAAGAGAGTTTCTATTACCTTTCCCGCAATTATGCCGAACCTTGGACCGGAAACCGTTCTTGTAAATGGAAACGGCGGCAGGGCAAAGGTCACAGCGGCATTTAGCAAGACAGCCAGCAGTGATAACAGCCATATTGAAATTACCGCCGGAGGTGGCGGTACAGTTTCCTCCGACCTAGGCGCTGATGACAGTTTTCAAGTTGCCTGCTCCGGCAACCGTGTTCCGGTCGATGGAAATTTCCACGATATAGGCTCCTATCTGCAGGTGGCTTTAAATGGTAGTAATGTTACGCTTAAAGGGATTGAATCAAAAATTAAGTCAATTGCCAGCTTGTCGGTTAAGGGTTCCGGTGATACCGAGACCATTATAGCCCTGCACAGCGTTTTTACGGTAAAAGTGCAAAAATCCGACCAGCCCGAATATTTCCGGTATCTAGTCGTTCATGTAGACAGCCATTCCCCTATCAATGCACAAAATGGCTTTCGGAGCCCTATCAATGTGGATATCGAGCCTATTCAGATTTTTTGGGGCTGTGTGGCAAAGGGGACGCAGGTGGGGATCGGCTGATTACGCAAAAACGGCGAAGCCGGAATCCGATATCTGTACCCAACGGAATATTCTGACGAGGTCTATAATCTCAGCCTTAATCCACCCTCACTCATCTTCCTAAACGGAATTGTCTGCGGCGATTTTGAGCATCAGAACAGCAGCTCCTCGCACTTGCCGGACACACCGATTATTTCGGACAGGATTGGCGGCATGCTGGGAGAGATGAGGCAGCTGTTTGATCGGATTTCAAGGCAATAATTTCGGAGTAAATTGCGATGCTGATTAGACAGGTGAATATCTGGAGCAATACCTGCTGAACGGCAGACCGGAGATTTCTAACAACCGGACTGAGCGTAGCATTGAGCCATTTGTGGTTGGCAGAAAAAACTTCCTGTTTGCCAACACGCCGACTGGTGCTAAAGCCAGCGCAATCCTCTATTCTCTTGTTGAAACGGCTAAGGAGTGTAGCCTTGACCCTTGCAAATATCTCACTGATGTTTTTGCAGCGGGCATCCAATGGTGATCTTCGCAATTCTGCATTTTTAGAGTTTCTTTTACCCGCTTCATTTGTGACCGCTACCTTAATTTGATTTAGGGTAGCGGTTTTTATTTGTCTGTTTGATACTTGCTCCTATTTACTATACATTTTTCTGTAGTAATCCTGATAAGACCCGGATATTACACGCCCCATCCAATCCTGATGGTCGATGTACCACTGGATAGTTTCCGCCATACCCTGTTCAAATGTGTAAGCCGGCGACCAACCGAGCTGCATGGTGATTTTGGTGTTGTCGATGGCATAGCGGCGGTCGTGTCCGGGACGATCTGCCACATATTGAATCAGCGATTCGCTCTTGCTCAGCGTCTTGATAATCAGCTTGACAATCTCAATATTGGCCTTTTCATTGTTGCCGCCGATGTTGTACACTTCGCCGAGTACACCCTTATGCAGCACAGTGTCAATCGCCGAGCAGTGATCGCTCACGTGCAACCAATCCCGCACCTGCATTCCATCGCCATAGACCGGCAAGGGTTTTTCATTTCGGCAGTTGTTAATTATCAGCGGGATTAACTTTTCCGGAAATTGGTAGGGACCATAGTTGTTGGAGCAGCGAGTAATATTTACCGGCAACCCAAAGGTCTCGTGATAAGCCCGTACCATTAAGTCGGAACTGGCCTTGGACGCCGAGTAGGGACTGTTGGGTGCAAGCGGCGTGGTTTCGGTAAACATGCCAGTCTTGCCCAGCGCACCGTACACCTCATCGGTGGAGACGTGCACAAATTTAACACCAGCTTTATATTCTCGGTTATGCTTGTCCTCCGGGTGCAGCTTCCAATGATTTTTTGCGGCGTCCAGCAGTACCTGAGTGCCCAGCACATTGGTGGTTACAAAAACCTGCGGGTCGGTAATGCTGCGGTCAACGTGACTTTCAGCGGCAAAGTGTACTACATAATCAATGTTGTACTTATCAAAAATGTCGTTGACGATGACGGCATCACGGATGTCGCCCTTGATGAAACGGTAGTTGGGGTTGTCTTGAAGGTCGGCGAGGTTTTCTAGGTTACCTGCGTAGGTGAGAGCGTCGAGGTTAATAATCTTGTAATCATGAGTTTTAAGCATGTGGGAAACGAAGTTAGAACCGATAAAGCCGGCACCGCCGGTGACTAAAATTGTTTTCATTTTCCTTCCTCCGCCAGTCTAAGTAAATATTGACCATATTCGGTCATTTTTAGCTCATCACCCAGTTTTGTCAATTGCACAGTAGTTATAAAGCCCTTACGCCATGCAATTTCTTCAATGCAAGATATGTAAAAGCCTTGCATATCTTGCACAGTCTGCACAAATTGGGCGGCTTTCAGCATACCTTTAGGTGAGCCTGTATCCAGCCAAGCCATACCGCGACCCATCAGTCCAACCTTGAGATTGTCTTGTTCAAGATAGGCGTTGTTTACAGCAGTTATCTCAATTTCACCTCGAGCCGAGGGCTTTACCCCTTTGGCAATCTTGACAACATTATTATCATAGAAATATAGCCCCGGTACGGCATAGCTCGATTTTGGTTTCGCTGGTTTTTCCTCAATAGAGATAACATTATTATTGGCATCAAATTCTACGACACCAAACTCACGTGGGTTGGCAACTGGGTAGCCAAAAATAACTGCACCGCCGTTTTTTATCTGCTCTTGTGAGTCTGCCAGCAGTTTGGAAAAATATTGACCGTAAAAAACATTATCTCCTAGTACAAGACAGACACTGTCATCAGCAATAAATTCTTCACCAAGAATAAAAGCATCAGCCAGCCCACGAGGAGTGTCCTGCACTTTATATTGAATGTCAAGCCCCAACTGATATCCGTCTCCAAAAAGCTGCTGATAATTTGGCATGTCCTCCGGTGTAGAAATAATCAAAATTTCTCTAATCCTTGCAAGCAAAAGCACCGCTAGAGGATAGTAAATAAGCGGTTTGTCATAGATGGGCAAGAGCTGTTTAGAAACCACTTTGGTGTTAGGATATAGGCGTGTTCCCTTGCCTCCGGCTAGTATAATACCTTTCATGGTCATTCCCCCTTCTTGCGATAAATAAAGAATTTGCTGAAAATATAGTTGAGCACAATGACAACAGCATTCACTATAA
>JAVWUR010000159.1:0-3389 GCA_036667055.1 Oscillospiraceae bacterium | reverse complement strand
CCAAGGCGTTGGCACAGGAGCTTGCCCCTAGCGGAATAAGGGTTAACAGCATCTGCCCCGGAGTGATAAAAACCGATATGCTGGGGTGCTTTAACAGCGAGGATCTGAAAAACTTACAACAGGAAACGCCCCTTGACCGCTTGGGCGAGGTGGGGGATATCTCCAATGGGGTGCAGTTTTTCCTAAGTGAGGGTGCAAACTTTATCACAGGGCAAAACTTGACGATAGACGGCGGTTTTTCGCTGTAAAAGGATAAAAACAAAGAATAGGCACAGCAAAGAATAGGCACAGCTTTGGGACAATACCGATTGCCCTAAAAGCTGTGCCTATTCTAGCAAAATGAAAGTTATCCCTCACTGGAGGTGTGTTGTCCACCTTTTGATAAGCGTTATCGCCCACTGGATGGGTATTATCCCTTGATAAGCGTTTGATAAGCGTTATCCACTACAGTACCCCAAACTCAAAGCCCTGCTGTCTTGCTGTTTTTATCAATTCGTCCAAAATTTTGCTGTTCGTCTCCATAGGGTGCAAAAGATAAACTCCACCCTTGTGTAGAGCCTTGGTAGTTTTTTCCAAAGCGGCGGTGGGTTCCGGCTGGGCGGCGTTGTCCCAATCGCTGTATCCAAAGGACCAAAACACACTGTGATAGCCATTTTGGGCGGCGATGGCAAGGCTTTTTTCGCTGAAAGCACCTGCCGGAAAACGGAACAGGTAGGGGCTGTAGCTGTATTTTTCCTCCATTATTCGGTGCATACCCATAATTTCTTCCTTTGCGGCGGCATCGTCCAAGGTGGTCATATCTGCGTGGGTGGCACTGTGGTTTCCAATGGTGTGACCCTCGGCTAAAATACGTTTTACAAGTTCCTCTTGCTTTTTGGCATAGCTGCCCGTCAAAAAGAAGATAGCTTTAACATCGTTTGCCTTTAAAGTGTCCAATATAGCACCTGTAAAGCCAGCCTCGTACCCTAAATCAAAGCTCAAATACACCTTGTTCGTGTCCATTATAAAAACACTGCCAAGGTCTTTGTATTTTTCTTGCAGGGCAAGGCACGCTGTGGATTGGTTTTGCTCGTTGACGCTCTTCCCAAAGCCCCAAGCTATGCTCTTATCGCTTAACCCATCAAGGGTTGAAATGGTCAGTGGGAGCAGGTCGCTTTTGTTGGTTTGGGGAATGGGCGGGGTAGGCTCAGAGGTGGCGCTGTCGGGCAAGGCGGGGGTTTTTATAGGGTCAACATCACTATCCACAGTTGTAGATAAGCTCTCGCCAGTCTCATGGTCGGGGCGAAGAAGTGGGGCATTATCTGCCCGAAACAGGGTCTTAACCCCGAAAAACATTAGCAGGGCGCAAAAAAATCCAAGGACTAAAATTTGTAAAGTTTTCATAATTATTGAGCCTCATCAATGGTGATTATCACTCCGGCAGGAAGGCAGGCACTCATTTCACCCTCGTGACGAATGTAGCCGTAGCCCTCACACAGCTTGTCCGGACAGTGACTGTGAATAAATGCGATGCCCCCATCCACAACCTCCAAGGTGACAGGCAGTCGAGCATCAATGGTATAGGTTTTGTTTTTGGATAAATCAATCTCCAGCTTGGATTTCGGCTCTTCAATCTGCACCACCGCTTTGGCTCCAACTGTTTTATTGATATTCATATACCAAATCCCGCCTAGGCCAAGGCAGAGTACAACGCCGATTAAAAGGGTATTTATGTTTAAAAATTTCTTCATAGGTGACCTCGTTTATAGTTTTGACGGTAATATATATATTAAAACATATTATTGTTAAAATTACAAATATTTTGTGTTGTATTTTTATATATAACATATATAATATAGATATTAATGATTAATTTATCAAAGGAGCTAAAAGAATGACGGACGTACAATTGAAAGCAAAAATCAAAGAGTTTATCGCCGAAAATCAGCGGAATATCGTAGAGGATATAACAAAATTAGTATCCTTTAAAAGTATCTTGGGCGAGGCTCAAGAGGGCGCACCCTTTGGAATAGAAAACAAAAGAGCACTGGACGAGGCGGTAAAAATATCTCAGCGGTTGGGGCTTTTTGCAACAAGCTGCGAGGGGTATATAGGATATGCCGAGGTCAAGGGGGAAAGTGAGGAATACATCGCCTCCATCGCCCACCTAGATGTTGTCCCCGAGGGCAATGGCTGGAAAGCCGACCCATTCACCGTGCGTGAAACGGAGGGATGGCTAATCGGCAGAGGTGTCTGTGACGATAAAGGCCCTGCGGTGCTCACACTGTATCTGCTGAAATTCTTCAAGGACAATTATCCTACACTTCCCTACACCTTGCGTGCCATTTTGGGCAGCGAGGAGGAGACAGGGATGCGAGATGTGGACTACTATTTGAAAAATTATACGGCACCTGTTTTCACCTTTAGCCCCGATGCTAACTTTCCTGTGTGCTGCGGAGAAAAGGGGATAGCCTCCTTTGATTTAAAAAGCGAAAAAATCAGCGGCGGCAATGTTTTGGAGTTTACGGCAGGGGTGGCGTCCAACGTAATCCCCGACAGAGCATTTATGAAAATGAAATCAGATAAAAATTTACCTAAGGCAGAGGGCATTGAAATTTCCGTGGAAAAGGGCGTGGCGGAGATAAGAGCCTTTGGCATAGGCGGCCATGCTGCAATGCCCGAGGGCACTAAAAACGCCATTGGAATGTTGGTGGCATACTGCCTTGAAAATGAGCTTTTGACACAGGCTGAAAAGGAATATTTCCTCCTGCTGCAAGATTTATTTGCCACAAACTATGGCGAGGGGCTGGGAATTTCGGCAAGCGATGAGGTGTTCACAACTCCTTTGACCTGCATTGGCGGCACTATGAAAATTGAAGAGGGCAAGTTTGTTCAAAATATAAACATTCGCTACCCTACCACCATCACAGGAGAAAAAATACAAGAGATTTTGGCACAGAGGATGGAAAAAATCGGCGGGTCACTGGTGACTATGATGTATAAAGAACCTTTTTATGTGGATAAAAATTCTGCCCCCATACAGGCGCTATTGAAAGCATACAATGACGCAACGGGGAAAAATGAGCAGGCTTATACCATCGGCGGCGGCACCTATGCCAGAAGATTTCCCAGTGCGGCAGCGTTTGGCATCGAGCCGTGTATGAGCGAAAAGGACTTTTTCCCAAGCTTTATCGGGGGCGTTCACGGTGCGGAAGAGGGGTATTCCATTGATGGCTTTATGAAAGCGTTGGAAATTTTAATTTTGGCAGTGGACAAATTAATGCAGATAGAGTTTTAAATAAAATAAAAACCGGCCTTGGAAAAAAGAGGTCGGTTTTTACTGTAAAGGGGATTAAACAAGATGGAATATGCAATACTTCACACCCCAATAGGCTTTTTAAAGTTGGTAC
>JAVWUR010000158.1:0-3436 GCA_036667055.1 Oscillospiraceae bacterium | reverse complement strand
ATCCTCACACCCAATCACGGTGTCCATGGGAGGGTTGACAAAGGCTTGCTCTCCACGTTTTATGCCGATAATACAGGAGCGCTGGGTCAGCGTAAGCGTCTCACCAAAGGTTTTCCCGACAAAAGCAGGAATTGCCTCAATATAAATCTCATTGCCCTCAAAGGCGAACAGCTCGGTATAGACACAGGACAGCCCCGGTTGTCGGCAGGTGTGCGCCACAATGCGAGACATAGCATCGGCAAAATACAGCACCTCTGCACGGCCCTCACCGGCTAAGCGTGCCACATCCACATTAGCTTCCTCCCGCACAACAGCAGTGATGTGTGCGATATTTTCCCGGTGACCCTTTAAATAGTTGGTGGCGGCAAGGATGGTGCGAATTGTCTTGGCGTCATTTTCCTCGTTCACAATAATACTGCGGCAGCTTTCCAGTGAGCAACGCTCTAAAGCCACCGTGTCCGAGGTGCTGCCACAGCGGCAGATGACTACGGTGTTTTTTGTGTCGGGGATGTAATTGCGAATCGCCTCGTCCATCGCCTGTTTGTCCAAATCTCCCAGCACCACAATGCGTGGGTTCTTTCGGTTTTCATTGGCGATAACCAGCTCTGAAATGGTCTTATAAATCCGATTGTCAAAGCCGAGGATAACGGTATGGCCGCTTTCAATCACCTTGGAATTGCCACGGCGCAGATTTTCAAACTTGCTCTCCAAGCCGCTGTTGATGATACCGATTAACATACTTGTGATGAAGATGCCGCACACGGTGGTGACGGTCATGAGTGCCACAAAGGGCGCACCGTTTTCGGTGGAAAGCCCTGCCAAGGTACCGGCATCAATGGCGTGCATCAGATTTTGCCAGATGGAATTACCTAGCGACCCGAACACCGAGGCGTCAAGCAGCCACGCCAGTAAACCGATGAGCACCACCACGGCGGCGGTAATTCCCAAAAGCATCATAATCAGCGGAACTGCCCCTTTTGACATGATGTTATCAAATTGATATTGCACACGAGCACGTAAAGAAACTTTTTTCATAAAAAACACCTCTTTGATTAATGATGGCATATAAATGGCATATATTCTTGTTTTTATTATATCAGAAAATAATGGCTTGTGTAAAAAATTTCCTAAAACGTCATTTTTACGCCCTCAACGTCACTTTTGCGGCACTTAAAATGTTACATTCCGATTGTTAAGCTTTTTATAAGCCTTGCGTTGATTTAAAAATATGCCTTAGAAGTTGAAAATCATGCAGAGATAGCTTTGTAAAAAAAATAAAGGCTCCGCTGTATAAATCCGATTACTCGGGTAAAAGCAATAAAAAAGTTGGCAAATTCCCAAAGGGAGCTTGTCAACTTTTGTCTTAAAGACAGAATGATTATTTTTTTACCGACAGCGTTGCGTAATAGGCGGGCAGCTTAAAATCGTGCAGATGCCCTGCACCCGTTGTGTCCTGATAGATGTCCACAAGGGTAAAGCCGGCCTTTAATTGACCGCCGATTTGCTCCTCAATGGTGTGGGAAAACTGAATACCCCAATCATACTTTATCGATTCATCATATAGGGCTTTGTCCGCCAAAGGGTCGAAGGGGAGGGGGTATTTAAGCGCCGTTTCCTCATCGTTAAAGGCGTAGGCTATGCCATTATCCAGCCCCGATAAAAGTACACCACCCTTTTTCAGTATGCGGTAACACTCTCTCCAGATGGGCAAAACATCCTTTACATAACAGTTGGAAACAGGGTGAAATATCATATCAAAGCTGTCCGACTTAAAGGGTAGCGGCTGGGTCATGTCTGCATTTACAAGGTTGACAGAATATCCCTCTCGCTGCGCCACCAGATTTTCGCTTGCCAGCTGGGCGGCAGAATAGTCCAATACAGTACAGTCAGCGCCAAGGGCGGTAAAAATCGGGATTTGCTGTCCACCGCCCGAGGCAAGCCCCAACACTTTCGCTCCGGAAAAATCGCAAAACCAATCTTTAGGAACTGCCTTTGTGGGGGTCAAAAGAACAAACCACTCCCCACGCTTAGCTTTTTCGTAAAGCTCATGGCTGATGGGCTGCCCCCACTCCCAACCCTCACTGACCCATCGGTCAAACGCCTGTGAATTTACGTCAACATAATTTGAAACCATAAAAAGTTACTCCTTTGGCATTATTTTTTAAAGCCCTTCAAAAGGTCTTTACCAAGGTCAAGGGCATTTTTCATTTGATGGCGATAGATAAAAAGATACAACGCTGCGCACAGGGCGCTTGCGGCAAGCTTCAATAAAAAGTTGTGCGCAAACACCGTGCCTGCCCCTGTGAGCAGCAGCAGCAGCACGATTACAAGGGTGGTTCTTTTTACGCTGGGAATACTGGCATAAAATCTTTGCGCCACAAAGGTGCGGAACAAAAACATGACAATGTTGGATAAACTCAGCCCCAAGCAAACCCCATAAAGCTTGTACTGCGGAGCTAAAAGATAGCAAAAGCCGATGTTGCTCACCACAGAAAGCCCAATTCCTATAGTGTCATAGATGGGCTTTTTGGCGATGGAAATGCCGTAAACGGTAGTCTCACTGATTATTAAGAAGATGGGCACCAGTAGCATTATAGGGAAAATTTCAATCCCTTGACGATAGTTTGGCCCTAAAACTATAAAAATTATATCCTCAAACGCCACCAGAACACAGAAAAATTCCACCATTAAAAAGGTGAGATAATCATGCACCTGCTTGATTTTTTCCTGCTCCTGTCGGTAGTTTGCGTAGATAAACGCCGACCAAAAGGTGGAAAATCCCGCCTGAATAATCGCCACTACATTGGAGATAAGGCTGACCATGCTAAAGACGCCTGTCTGCGCATCACCGATGGTTTTGGACACATAAACTTTGGAAAAAAGGCTGTTTAACCACAGCATAACGGCAGTTGGGGCAAGGGCAAGACCATAGGGCAGCAGCTGTCGATTTGCCTTTGAAAAGATGATGGCAGGGGAAAAGGACACCTTGGTGCGGTTGGCAAAGAGAAATACTCCGCTGAAAAGTGCCATGCCCAAAAGGGTGAAAAGCACTAGGTTTTTAAAGGTAGGGTCAAAAAAGATGGCGACAAGATAAAACATTTTGGAAAAAAACTGCATGAGCACACTCTCCAAGGTGTACAGGCTTATGCTGCCCTCCATACGGTAGGAAATGTTTATATATCTGCCAATCATTGACATAAAAGCGTTTAAAAAAAGCAGAGCCACATAGATGTTGTCTAGGGGCTGGGTAAAAAAGATTTTAAGTATCTGTTGGGGGAAAAACACGCTGCCCACCACCCCAAATACCACCATGGCAAGGGTGGATATGCCAAAGCAAGCGCCAAACAAGCTGTTTTTGTCTAGGGGCTTGGGCGGCTCATTAAAAAAGCGAATAAAGGACTGATCCAAGCCCAAAACACAGATGTTCATAAGTAAA
>JAVWUR010000157.1:0-3529 GCA_036667055.1 Oscillospiraceae bacterium | reverse complement strand
AATTTCCTCATTTTTCTAGTTTGATATAATAAATTTTAGAGGTTTATACGCATAATTTCATTGTAAGATTCCAGTGCCTTGTTCCTCATTTGAACCAGTAATGACACGGAAAGCTGTGCTTTATTTATGTCTATCATAAGCCCCGACAAATCATCTGTCTGTCCGCTCACTAACATCTCTACGTCCTGTGTGACTTGCCTGTCCGTATCCACAACATCCTTGATGGCACCTTGGAATATGTCCTTAAAAGGCACTTCATTTTCCCCAATACCCTTTGATTTTTCAAGAGCTTGCAGCTCCCCTAGGGGCTGTATTCTTTGCAGAGGGTTTATTGTATTCATACTGTTATACTCCTTTTGGCGGCATTATCCGCCCTTAACCTTCAAGATAACGGGCTGCTTTATCTGCCTATCTCCAGCGCTTTACTCGCCATGAGTTTTACCGCATTAAATGCCGTTATATTTGCCTCGTAAGCACGAGTTGCCTCCATGCTGTCCGTTGTTTCCTTTATCAAGTCTACATTTGGCATCTGTACATATCCATTTTCATCAGCATCAGGGTGGCTTGGGTTAAACACCATTTTAAAGGGAGTTTCGTCCTCCACAATCGCTACCACCTTAACCCCTGCATTGGGGCTGTTTATCCCCATAGATTTATCCAGTTGAGATTTAAAATTATTGCCTTCAATGCTCTTAAAGACAACGCTTTTCTTTACATATGGCCCACCCTTTTCCGTTCTGGTGGTGTCAATGTTGGAAATATTTTCCGCTATTATATCCATCCTCAGCTTTTGGGCGGTCATACCCGAGCCGCTGATGTTCATAGAACTTAAAAAAGCCATAACTAACCCTACCTTCCATCTATAACTGTTCTTAAACGTGTGAATTGGTCGGAAACTTGGCGAATGAGATATTCATACTGTATCTGCGTTCTCGCAAGCTCCATCTGCTCCACATCTAGGTTAACATTGTTGCCGTCCAGCCGTGTGGACTCTGCGTTATTCTGCTTTATTTTTGGGTTTAGCCTGCCTAACTCCGCTTTAAATTCCATAGGCTTTAGCCCGTCCTTGGTGGATTTCATCTTCTTTATGCTGCTTTGCAATTCATCCTCAAACTCAATATATTTTGCCTTGTAGCCGGGAGTGGACTTGTTAGCCACATTGTCCGATATTACACGCTGTTTTTCCCAGGTGCACTCAAGCCCTTTTTGCAACAAAGCTACCGAGTTGTTATCAATCCAGTTCATACAGTTACACTCTCCTTTTGTATATTTAATATAGTATTTACCATCATTTCCAGAGCAAACCCCTGTCCATTTAAGCATTTGGGTACTATTACTCTATCTTAAAAATATTATACACTTGTTTGAAAATAATGTCAATCATTGACGCTTTTTCCTGTTTTTTGAAACATTTTGTGCCGTTTTTATGCTGCAACAATAGGATAAATAGCTGAATTGTCTATAATTTTACCGTAAAATTGCACCGGTGTAAAAGGCAATATCCTATACTAAAATGCAAAAAAACAGGTGCGATTATCTTCATTAATCACACCTGTTAGTCTATGCTATCTGCTATTTTTTTGTTCTGAGTAACCTGTCAACTGTGCTGTTATCGTTGACTAACCTTTTCATTAAAAGGCTTATTCTCTTTTGGGCTTCCGCCATGGCTGTCTCCAATGGATTTCCCTGCGCCACCCCCAAGTTTTTTCCGCTTAATATATATTTTGTGTTCTCTTTGTTACCTTGGGGCAGGGTGTCTGCCAAACGAAGATTTTCCCCGCTTATCACATCAACCGCATCCATAAGCCTTTTTCTAGTGTCCATAAGCTGACCGAAAGTGTTCTCGTCATTTTTTCCAAGAGCATTTTCCATATCTTTTGTGCACCTATGCATCTCCTCCAAAAGTTTATATTTAGCTTTAAGATTTGATAATATCTTGTGCATTATATCAATATTTGTCATTTAACTCCTCTGAAAGCGCACCGCTTTACTCATTTTTTGCCAAGGCTTGAATTTGCCGCTATAAAGCTGTCCTTTAATTCTGTGAGCATGGAGCACACCACATCGGCACCGTCATATCTTTCGGTAACTCTCACCTTATTTAATTCATATGTCATATAGTCATAAATTTTGTGTAAATCCTTTGAGATTGCATAGCTTTGGTCAAGTGTGTTGTCCAGATAAAATATAATCTCTACCGCTCTGGACAGCTCGCTTTCAAAAAGCCCTCGCTCCTTTGCCTCCAATGCAACCTTTGAACGATTGGTGCGTTTTACCGCCTCGTCATACAAGGTGGTCAGCATCTCTATCTTCGTCATGGTGTTTACCGATTGTTCCTTATATTGGTTTAGCGATTTGTTATAGTTACTCATAATATTTCTGTCAATCGTCACAAGCTGTGCAGCTCATTAGCCGTTGTGACACTGCCTTTCTTGTTTTATAATTATGCGTTTTGTGCCAGCCAGCTGCTCTGTGCTTCCATTTGAGAGATGTATGTCTCAAGACGTGTAAACTCCGAATAATATCTGTCCTCTTGAGATTTTAGCGTGGATTTTAACCTTGCCAACTGTTCATCAATAGATTTTTGCTGCTTTGACATTGATGTCTGGTAGGTCGCTACAGAGTTTTTCGGCCCTGCCATCTGTATAAGCAACCCCTTACTTTCATATGACCCATCTACTTTTGAATATTTATCCACAATGTTTTTTACATTTTCCATAAACCCTGCCTCATTTTTTTGAGGGTTTTTAGGGTCTGCCACAGGGTTTGTAAAAGCGGTTTTTACCCCCTCAAGGTCATTTTCTATGGCGGATTTCAGCTTTGCCTCATCAATTATTATCTTGCCGTTGTCGGAATATGCCCCGGAGGTTGTGATACCCATGTCCTTTAATGTCGCCCCATTAGCCACATCAAAGCTAAAGGCAAACCTTAGCTCGGTAGACAGCTCCCGCAGGGTGGAATCTCCAAACAATAGCCCCGACTGCGCCTGTTTTTCCCAATCCTTAATCTGATCCTCTGTCATGTCTTTTCTCTGCTCGTCGGTCAGCGGCTGGTAGTTTCTGTTTGGTTTGGTGGTAAGCTCCTTGTTCACCATTTCCGTGAGCTTGTTATAATCGTCCACCATCGACTTTATTCCCTTTAGCACATCGTCTGTGTTTGCGGAGCTTGTAAAGGTTATAGGGTTTGTTTTGCTAACGCCCGCCTTTTCTGCATCCTGTGATATCGTTATCGCCATTCCATCAATCTGGAAGGTGTTGGATTCACGTTGCAAAACTTGCGTGGTCTTGCCGCCATCGTAGCTCACTTCAATTTCAGCATCTTGCCCCTGTGTTGCCTTTGCTGTTCCAAAAATACTGCTTGCAAAGTTGCCTGCAACATCCTTTATATTAATTTGCCCCGCACCGCCCGGTGCTTTAGCTGTGATACTGAACTTGTCGGTAGCCTCCATGAATTTAACTTCAACTCCGGCGGTTGAACGGTTTATTTTATTTACAATTGCATTTATGCTGTCATCCTTAGTGTAGTCAAT
>JAVWUR010000156.1:0-3564 GCA_036667055.1 Oscillospiraceae bacterium | reverse complement strand
CCATTTCTCTAGCCAATTTTGCATATCTTGCCCCTAAAATCATAATTGCATCGCAGGAGATAGACATAGCGTTAAGCTCTTCTTTTTTGGAGATAGCTTCTGGATCATGCTGGTAGTCAAGCTTTGCAATAGCGTCCTCAATGTCCTGCTTGTAGTCCATATAGCCTTTTTCGTAGATTTTATGAGAACCAACAGTATGACCCGGGCCACGCTGCTCCATAAACTCTGTGAAGATACCAGCTTCATATGCAGTGCGCCATTCCGGTTTCATTGATTTAATAATCTTGCTGCGGATGGAGCGTTTTTCCCAGAAAGGAATGATGTCATTTTTTTGAATTTCAATATCCTTGTCGGTTACCTTAAAGCTTATGAGGTCACGGTCATTCATAACGTGCATATCCTCAATGGTGTGACAGCACAGCTCAGGGAAGGTTGGTGACGATTGTGGGCCATCGCCTTTTTCGCCAACAATAAGCTCGCCTTCACCTATGTAAAGGGCTTTGTTCTCAAAGTAGTGTTTAAAAGACAGTGCACGAAGCTCTGGGACGGACACCGTACCCTCATACATCTTGTATGCCTCTGTCATCAATTCTGCACGCTCTATATAAATATGAGCCGGGGTCTCCAAACTTTGCCTGCGTAGCTTTCTAACTCTCTCGTTCATTCCACGATCTTCCATAAAATTATCCTCCTATTTTGATGTTGTTGTGGCCATGGCTTATAAATTTATCTCTAAACAGTTCCATACTTTCACGAGAGGGCACTCGCATCTCATCGTCTTGGTATAGCCTGTCAAGGTTCTCGTACTTATCCTTTGCAATATTGTGATAGGGCAAAAGATTTATCTGTGTTGTGCGAATTTTGTTGTCCTTCAAGAATTTAATGGTATCATCAATAAATTCATCGCTGTCATTCACTCCGGCAATAATGGGAATTCTGACGTTTATCTTTGCACCGTCGGCATTTAGCTTGATGAGATTTTCCAGTATCAGCTCGTTGCCAACGCCAATGTATTTTTTGTGTTTTTCATTGTCCATAAGCTTGATATCATAAAGAAAGGTATCCACAAATGGCAAAATCCGTTTAAATTTTTCATATGGAGCATATCCACAAGTGTCGATATCGACGCTGAAACCTTTGTCGTAAAGCTTTTCGCAAAGCTCAGCTAAGTAATCTATGTTCTGTGACATAACTTCACCGCCGGATAAAGTTATTCCGCCGCCGGACTCCTCATAAAACATCATATCCTTGGAGGCTTCCTTGACTAATTCTTTTATTGTGTAGGTTTTGCCGATAAGCTCTCGTGCGTTTTGCACACAACTGTCAATACATTTTCCGCAAGCATTACAAAGCGCTCTGTCCATAACCAAATGACCGTCCACCAGCTTGTTTGCGTTATTGGGGCAGCTTGGTATGCAGGCACCGCAATCTACACAACGGTTACGATAAACCATCAGCTCGGTAGGAAATCTTTGGCTCTCGGGGTTGTGGCACCAAAGGCAGGTGAGGGGGCAGCCCTTAAAGAACAGGGTTGTGCGTATTCCGTTTCCATCGTGGATGGAATACTTTTGGATGTTAAATACGAAAGGTGCTTCCATGTTTTGTGTAACCTCGTTTGATTGTTTTTGTTTAAAACTAGACTGCGTTCTAGTTTTTAGTTTATTCTACTACAACTTTTCAACTTATGCAAGATATAACAGCGAAAAATAGCAACTTGCACAAATGAATTTGGTAGATATGTAAATATTGACAGCATAAAGTAAGTGTGCTATACTAAAAAACGTTCACAGATAGTGTGGACAGGTAGTTTCGAGCTAAAGACTCTAAAATATATGTTGAAGATAGGGCGATATCAATAGCGCTGATAGGTAATTGGTGCTATAAGGTAGAAATTAATTATATTTATTAATAACTAATTCTATTATGATATTAAATTATGTACAATATATGTGATGATTTTTAGCCTATGGGTGTTATCGGAAACGATGATGCCTCCCGTAATGTGGACAGATGTCCACTTGGAAAGAAATTGTGCCGAACTTTAATTGTAATAATTAGTCTCGGGCATTTTCTTGCAACAAATTTTAAAGGAGACTGAGTATGAAAAAGTTCTTGGCAACATTATTGACACTTTCCATCGCATTGTCACTTACCGCTTGCGCTAAACCGGCACCAGCAGCACCGGAAGCAACAGCTACACCGGAGCCGGCAGCGGCAACAGCAGCACCAGCAGCAACACCGGCTGCGGCAAAGGGTGTATTGCGTATGGCAACAACCACTAGCACAGACGATACAGGACTGCTAGACTACCTACAGCCGTTATTCCTTGCAGATACAGGATATGACCTACAATGGACAGCAGTTGGCACCGGCGATGCAATCAAAAAAGGCGCTGACGGCGAGGTTGACGTTATTCTTGTTCACGCAAAGGCAAAGGAAGAGGCATTTGTTAAAGAGGGCAGTGGCGTAGAGCGTTTTGAGGTTATGTACAATGACTTTATCATTGTTGGGCCAAAGGACGGCGCAATTAAAAAATCTAACGACATAAATGCTGTCTTTAAGCAAATTAAAGACGAGAGCCTTATATTTGTTTCCCGTGGGGACGATTCCGGCACACACTCAAAGGAAAAAGGCATCTGGAAGGCTGTGGGCATTGAAGATTACGAGAAGGGCAACAAAAACTACATATCAGCCGGTGCAGGCATGGGCGATACCCTTGTTATGACCGATGAAAAGGGCGGATATTGCTTGACAGACCGTGGCACATGGCTGGCTAAAAAAGCAAACTTCCCAAAGATGGATGTTGTTTGTGAAGGCGACAAGAATCTGCTTAACCAATATGGTGTTATAGCAGTTAGCAAAGAAAAATATCCTGACGTAAACAATGATGGCGCAAATGAATTTATCAAATGGATTTGCTCTGAAAAGGTACAAAAGCTTATTGCTGAGTTTGGTGTAGATAAATACGGCGAGCCGCTTTTCTTCCCAAATGCAGTTAAAAAATAAAAATTAAATAAGAGGCACACCTATAATGCGGCTGGAATTTTTAGCGGCATTATAGGGAGCCTCTAATTTGCTTTATAGGATTTTCAGTTGAAAAATATTTAGGAAAGGTGATATTGCAGAGATTATGAAACAAATTTTTTCAGAATTTTTCGGCACAGTGGGTGTGGTTGATTCAATAAGAGTGACCTTAATCATGTCTGTGTGCTCCACGGTAATATCTTCTTTCCTAGGCATTTTTTTAGGGCTTACCCTTGAAAAACACAATTTTAAAGGTAAAAATTTTCTGGTGCGGGTAAACCGAACCTTGATGGGAGCGCCGCCTGTTGTGATAGGTCTATTAACCTATATGCTGCTGCGAAAAAGAGGGCCGCTTGGCTTTTTGCGGTGGGTTTTCACTATACAGGGTATGGTGGTAGCCCAAGTGCTGATAATAACACCCATAATCTGCGGCATGGTTTACTCCTACGCTGTCAGGGTAGCACCACAGGTTCGTGGGTTTGCAAAGACAATGGGTGCAAACCAAAGTCAGACCAATAGTTTGATTTTAAAAGAGATGAA
>JAVWUR010000155.1:3389-3622 GCA_036667055.1 Oscillospiraceae bacterium | reverse complement strand
CAGGAGCAGGACGAGGTTATAAGGCAAGTGAAAAGCGGCAGGTAGGCGAGGGACGTGGAGACGTGGAGATGTGGGGACGAAGGACGAAGGGCGAAGGGCGGGCGGATGTGGGCATCCGCCCCTACAACGTGGGGTTAGGACATTGGGAATACGCCCCCGTTAGCAGGTGCGAAGCACCGCTGTGCCACCGTGGCACTAGGGCGACAGCAGTCGCCCAGCCCCCGTCCTTGTGT
>JAVWUR010000155.1:2815-3379 GCA_036667055.1 Oscillospiraceae bacterium | reverse complement strand
GGGAGGGGGAGTAGGTAGACGGGCGGATGTGGGCATCCGCCCCTACAACGGGGGGTTAGGACGTTAGAGTTACCCCCCCGTTAGCAGGTGCGAAAGCACCGCTGTGCCGCAACAGATACTACGTTTAAGCATCTGCCTAGTGTGCTTAATATTGTGGCTTGCACAAAACGAGCTTGCCTGTTTGTGCCAATTCCAAGGCACAATGGGTGCACATGTCTGAGTGCCCGTAGACACCGCAGTGTCGCAGGGTGCGAGTTGTGTACCCAAGGGTAAGCGGACAAGAGACGTTAGCGTGGGTCCGCTTCATCGCAAAAGCGGTGACTTTTGGTCACTTTTGGTCAGTCAAAAGTGACGTATCTCGCAAGCGGCAACGCTTGCCCGTCCCCGCCCGAGGCGGACGTAGGCACGGCTGGGTATAGAATATCCCTCATACAATATCCGTCCAGAAAACAGTCAATTAATATAACAGTAGAAAAGAGAACTATATGAAATATAAAATTTGCAACCGCTGTGTTATGGACACACAGGGTGATGACAAAATAACCTTTGACCATGAGGGGCACT
>JAVWUR010000155.1:0-2805 GCA_036667055.1 Oscillospiraceae bacterium | reverse complement strand
CCTACTTTCCAAACGAGGAGGGGCAGGAAAAGCTTCGCCTGCTTATTGAAAAGCTGAAAAAAGACGGTGAGGGCAAGGAATATGACTGCTTGATGGGGATTTCCGGCGGCTTGGACAGTGCCTATCTTACCTATTTGGGGGCTAAAAAATGGGGGCTTAGAATACTTGCGGTGCACATTGATGATGGCTTTGACACCCCTGTTTCTAAACGCAACATAGAGCGGCTGTGCCAAGTGTGCAATGTGGATTTGCACGTTATCGCCCATGATGAAAAGCAGTACAACGCCCTTGTGAAGGCTTACATCAAAGCTGAAGTGCCAAACCTTGCAGTGCCGCAAGACAATATGCTCTTTGCCGAGGTCTTTGATTTCGCAATCCAAAAGGGGATAAAATGCTTTGTATCGGGGAACAATTTCTCCCTTGAAAGCATATTGCAAGGGGGCAACACCCACCCTGCCTCGGACGTGAAAAACATAACAGACATCGCAAAAAAATATTCCGAAGAGGGCATAGACAAGCTGAAGTTTATAAACACCTTCTATTGGCGAGTATACCTGCCACAATTTAAGGGCGTAAAGCAGGTGTTTCCACTGGATTATATCGACTACAACCGTCAAAGAGCCATCGACGAATTGATGAGCGAAACGGGCTTTGAATATTACGGTGCAAAGCACGAGGAAAATGTTTTCACCAAGGTTTTCCAAACCTATTATCTATACCATAAATTTGGGGTGGACAAGCGAAAAAGCCATCTTTCCAGCTTGATTGTGTCGGGGCAGATGACCCGAAGAGAGGCATTGGAGGAGCTTGAAAAGCTGCCCTATGACCCAGAGATTATCAAGCAAAACATCGCACAGGTATGTGATAAATTGGGTATGGATGTTTCAGAGTTTTTCGAAATTTGCCATCGTCCCGGCAGGCAGCACACCGAGTTTAAGACGGAAACTTTGCCAAATATTTACAGGCAGTTAAAAAAACATATATAAAGAGGTGCTATAATTTGTCCATACAAAAACTATATATTCTAACCCAAACCTACCCCGATGGTACGGGAGAGGAAACCTTTGTAGGCCCTGAAAGCCTGCGGCTGGAAAAGGATTTTACCGTGGTGTGCGTGCCGCTGGAGCTTAGATGTAAAAACGGTGCCGCCTTTTTGGGGCAAAACCTTGTGGCGGCGGCAAGGTGCTTTTTTGCTAAAAGCTTTTATCGCCAATTGGCACAGGATTTTAAAGGGGGGAAAGGTGCTATAAAAAGGCTCGCCTATACATTTTTTGTGGCACAAAGAGCCAACCGCTACGCAGCTTTTTTAGAAAAAAATGTTTTTGTAAAGGGCGAAAGTGCCATAGTTTACTCCTACTGGTACAACGAAATATGCCTTGGTGCTCTGTGGCTAAAGAGAAAATACCCTTTGTATAAATTTGTCACTCGCACCCACGGGTATGACCTTTTCGATTTTCGCTCTCCATCGGGGGCACAGCCTTTTAAGGAATATATGGACAATAAACTGGATAGGGTTTTCTTTGTGTCAAACCAAGGCAAGGAATACTATCTAGACCGATATGCCCGAGCGGACGGCGAAAAATACGAGGTGTGCTACCTTGGAACACCACAGGAAACACGCCCCTCCACCGCCATAAAAAAAGAGCTGTGCCTTGTGAGCTGCTCCTATGTTATACCTTTAAAAAGGATAGAAATTATCATAGAAGCATTGGCACTTTTAAAGGATATCCCTGTCAAATGGGTGCACGTCGGGGGTGGCGAGGGGCTGGAAGATATGATAAAAACCGCCCAAAAGGTGCTTTGCGGCAAGGACAATGTGTCCTTTGAATTTGCAGGGCACATTGACAACGCAGAATATATGAAACGGCTGGAAAAGGGCGAGTTTGACGCTTTTATCACCACCTCGAAAACCGAGGGGCTGCCCGTGACACTGATGGAAGCACAGAGCGTGGGGCTTTTTTCCATCGCCACGGCGGTGGGTGGAATACCCGAAATAGTTACAGAGGAAAACGGAACACTGCTGCCACAAGACCCCACACCACAGCAAGCTGCACAGGCAATAACGGATTATTACCGACTTTCCCAAAAGGAAAAACAGGAAAAATCCGATAAGGCATATAACTCTTGGAAAACAAAATTTGATGCAGGGGCAAATTCAGATGCCTTTGCACAGACACTTTTAAAACTTTAGAAGGGGATTTATATTATGAATATGAAGGAAACATTGCTAAACAAAATCAAAAACAAAGAGATTATCGTGGGGGTTGTGGGCCTTGGATATGTGGGGCTGCCACTGGCTGTAGAAAAGGCGAAGGCAGGGTACAAGACCATCGGCTTTGATGTGCAGGACAAAAAGGTGGATATGTGCAACGCAGGGCACAACTACATAGGTGACGTGGTAAATGAGGATTTAGCGGAGATAGTCAAGAGCGGAATGTTTTCTGCCACTAAGGATTTTTCCTTTATAAAGGACGTGGATTTTATCGCTATCTGTGTGCCTACACCCTTGGACACCCATCAGCAGCCCGACATTTCCTATGTTGAAAGCAGCACGAGAGCCGTTTCAAAATATCTTAAAAAGGGGTCTATGGTAGTGCTGGAATCCACCACCTATCCCGGCACAACGGAGGATTTGCTCCGCCCGATTTTGGAGCAGGGCAGTGGGCTTAAATGCGGCGAGGATTTTTATTTGGGCTTTTCTCCCGAGCGTGTAGACCCCGGCAATCTCATCTATAAAACCAAGAACACACCAAAGGTAGTGGGTGCTATTGGCAAGGACGCAACCGAGGTTATAAGCGAGATGTA
>JAVWUR010000154.1:0-3700 GCA_036667055.1 Oscillospiraceae bacterium | reverse complement strand
CCTTCGCGAAAAAATACTATTAAAATAATGTATAATAAGGAGCGGATGTTTAACATTCCGTTCCTTTTTTTGTTTTGTGCACCTTTGCCATATCAAGGGGTATATTGATGCACTTTTTGCACTAAGTTTTTTTATAAACCTAGACAGCCGTTGCCTATGCTGATATACTTATAAAATAATTTAAATTTTTTTTATAGGGGCAAGGCACACTTTTTGCTCGTAAATCCCACAGAAAGGCAGGCAATATCTATGGTTTATCCTCTTTTATCTATACAGGATACCGTCACTAAATATGCTGAAATAATCTCCAAAATCACCCATGTGGATGTGGAGGTGGTGGACACGCAATTTATGCGTGTTGCAGGCACGGGCATCTATTCACAGCTTGTCAACACAGATATGTCGGTGGAGGGCTATGTGTACCGCCATGTTATGAGCACCGGCAACCGACAGGTTATCTCCGACCCCGGAAACGACCCTCTTTGTGCCCAGTGCCCCCAGCGTTGCCACTGCCGTGAATGTTTTGAAATTTCCACTCCCATCAAGGTGGGCGATGAAATTATTGGGGTTATCGGTTTAATCGGCAGCGAAAATGAGCAAAAGCGGTTACTTATGGACAGCTTGCCTGACTACCTTGATTTTATTGATAAAATTGCTGAATTTATCTCCGTTAAAGCCCAAGAAAACGAAATTTCCACAAGACAGCTTGCCCTGCTCGACACCCTTGATAAGGTGACGGACAGCATGAGCCAAGGGGTGTTTATCTTGGGAGAAAACCGTGTTGTGACAAACATAAACTCAATTGCCATATCACAGCTTCGCATAAAAAATGACTGTGTGGGAAGCTATGTACAGCTTGTTGCCACCGGTGACACGGTAAATGACCAGCAGGAATATAAGCTGAGTTTAAATGGGGTTAATCACACCGTTTTCGGACATCTGCAAAGCATAAAATCTACGAGTAAGCTCTATCGGGAAATTCTACTGTTTCACACAAGCCGTGAGATGGGTGCACAGATATACACCATGACTGCCACCGTAAATTCTATGAACACTTCAAATATCATCGGCACCAGCCCCAAAACACAGCAGCTTAGAAAAAGTATTCTCAAGGTGGCACATTCCACCTCCACGGTTTTGATAACCGGCGAAAGCGGTACGGGCAAAGAGATGGTTGCCACCGCTATATGGAAAGCAGGCGACCGTGCCGGTAAAAAATTTGTGGCAATCAACTGTGCCGCCATCCCCGAGCCGCTTCTTGAAAGCGAGCTTTTTGGATATGTTAAAGGGGCTTTTACAGGTGCAGACCCTCATGGTAGAATTGGAAAATTTGAGCTGGCGAACAGCGGCGTTATATTCCTTGACGAAATTGGGGATATGCCCTTATATCTGCAATCAAAATTGCTGCGTGTTTTACAGGAAAGGCAAATCACCCGTATCGGCTCCAACCAAGTAATACCTATAGATGTGCGTGTGATTGCCGCCACCAATAAAAATTTAGTGAAGATGATTGAAGAGCGGCAGTTTCGTGAGGATTTATACTACCGTCTTGCCGTCATACCCATCTCTATCGCCCCACTGCGAGAGCGAAAGGAAGATTTAGCACAGCTTATCGAGTACTTCATCTCCCTTTATGTTCAGCGGTTTAGCAAAAATTATGAGCATATATCTCAGGACGCTCACCAGCTTTTATTGGATTACAGCTGGCCGGGGAATGTCCGAGAGCTGGAAAATACAATAGAATTTATGGTGAATATGATGGAGGAGGACGGCGTGTTGTCGGTGCAGACACTCCCCCGTGCTATTTTGGAGCACCGCAGTGAGCAAAGCACAATAACAGGTGGAATAAGCACCTTGGAGGAGCTGGAAAACCGAGAGATAATCCGTGCTCTCAGGCTATATGGGGATGACAGCAATGGCAAAAAACAGGCGGCAGACAGCCTTGGCATAGGAATTGCCACCCTGTATCGAAAGATAGACAAACTCAAAGCCACGGCAAATTATCAAAATGATAATAAATAATATGGCATAGAAGTTTATAAGCCCTGTATTACCAAGGGTTTCCTCTTGTTTATATCTATTATCATTCTTATATAATTATCATTATGATAATGCAGTATAGGTTCATTCATTGGCAGCGTTTAAAGCAAAGCACATTTTTATAAACAATTTTTGTGGGTTTGCACAACAATCAAAATGATTGTATGTGTAAATCCACAATTTTTATAATATTTTGTTACTTTGGCACGGATATTGCTCTTTAGTAGATTGAAACAAACTGAAAGGAAAGATATTGAATATGCAAAACGACTTTAAGCTGGTGGAGTACGAAAGAAAAGGTTCTTCACCCTGCGACACAAAATTTCTCGGTGAAGAGGCCGCCACTGCCGCACTCAAGTTTCATAGCAGTATAGATGGCTATCAGCCCACACCCTTAGTCAGCTTGGACGCACTCGCCGCCCATTTAGGCATTGGAGGGATATATTTAAAGGACGAATCCTACCGCTTTGGCCTAAACGCTTTCAAGGTGCTGGGAGGCTCCTATGCCATTGCCAGCTACATCGCCAAAAGGCTGGGAGAGCCTTTAGAACAGCTGCCCTTTAGCCGAATGATTTCCCCACAGGTGAAGGAAAAGCTGGGCGAAATAACCTTTATAACCGCCACCGATGGCAACCACGGCAGAGGCGTTGCGTGGACAGCACACAAGCTGCAACAAAATTCTGTGGTTTATATGCCAAAGGGAAGTGCCGCCGAACGGCTTGCAAATATCCAAGCTCTGGGTGCAAAAGCGTCCATCACCGATGTAAATTATGACGCTGCGGTGGCTATGGCAAATGCCGATGCCGAAAAAAACGGATGGGTTATGGTGCAGGACACAGCATGGGACGGCTATGAGGACATCCCAAAATGGATTATGCAGGGCTACACCACAATGGCACTGGAAGCACACCGCCAGCTGGAGGGCGTAAAACCCACCCATATCTTTTTGCAGGCAGGAGTAGGCTCCTTTGCCGGAGCAATCACAGGCTTTTTTGCGGATATCTACGGTGCAGAGCGGCCCATTATCACCATTGTTGAGCCAAACAAGGCGGATTGTATCTTTCTCTCCGCACAGGCAAATGATGGCACAAGACACTTTGTAACCGATGATATGAGCACCATTATGGCAGGGCTTGCCTGTGGCGAGCCAAACACAATAAGCTGGGAGGTTCTAAAAAGCTGCTGCGACTTTTTCATCTCCTGCCCCGACTTTGTAGCGGCAAAGGGTATGCGAGTGCTGGGCTCTCCCACAGGGCAGGACACCCGAGTAATCTCCGGCGAAAGCGGTGCGGTTACCGCAGGGCTGGTTGCCGCCATTATGGAAAACCCCGATTTAGCCCAGCTTAAAGAAAAGCTTAAACTTAATAAAAATTCTCGTGTGTTACTCTTTAGCACCGAGGGCGACACAGACAAAGAAAACTATCGGAAAATCCTATGGGACGGGTTGTACCCAAGCTATTAGTTAAAGTTAGACCATAATTATTGAAAACATAAATTAGGAGGAGAGTATTAATGTTAACACAAGACAGAGAAAAAGCAGTCATCGAGCTTTGCCAAAAGCTAATTCAGCAAAAGAGCTATTCCGGTGAGGAGGGCAAGGTGGCAGATGAGCTGCGTGAGTTTTTCACAGCAAATGGATTTGATGAGATAACCGTGGATG
>JAVWUR010000153.1:0-3793 GCA_036667055.1 Oscillospiraceae bacterium | reverse complement strand
CGAGGATAAACCCGAGAGTTCTTCCTCGGTGCAAGACCCTCTGGTATCCCCTACCCATAACCCTGAAAATACCACCACCGATAAATTTGAGCTTTATAACTTGGAGACGCAAGAGCTTGAGGAGATTGACCTGCTATCTTTTTTAGTGGGCAGTGCCGCATGTGAAATGCCTGTGAGCTATGAAACACAAGCTATAAAGGCACAGATGATAGCCTGCCACAGCTACTATCTGTACTGCAAAAAAAACGGTATGCCCCACGATAGCTTAAATTTGAGCTTTAACGAAAAGCAGATGCAGAAATACGCCGGCAAGGAACGACTGCGGAGCTTTTGGGGTATGGGTTTTGATGATAACTACCAAAAGTTTTTAAGGTGTGCAAACGAGGTTAAGGACATTGTTGCCCTTTATGACGGAGAACCTGCACTAACCCCATATTACGCTGTCTCCTGCGGCAAAACCCAAAGCAGCGAAAACGAGTGGGGGCAAGCTCTAAGCTATCTTGTGCCGGTAGAAAGCCCCTTGGACGGGGTGAGCGATGACTATTTGAAGGTTCGCACCTTTACTGTACAGGAAATGTATGACAGACTTATGGTAAATTTTTCCGGCTTTGAACTAAACATCGAAAAACCCGAGGAATGGTTTGATGATATCATATACAATGAATCGGGGTATGTAACCGCCGTTCAGCTTGACAAAGCAAAAATATCCGGTCAAAACTTTAGGAAATTTTTTGAGCTCCCCTCCGCTTGTTTCATGATATTTCTTGAGGACGGAAATTTTTCCATCGCCACAAAAGGGTATGGGCACGGGGTTGGTATGTCACAATTTGGTGCAAACCAGCTATCCCAAAGCGGAAAAACCTATGAGGAAATATTAAAGTATTATTATACCGGCATAACTCTCAAGGCTCTTTAGTGGCGCTTTAGCGGCGTTTTAATTATGGCAGACAGCGTGTGCCTTTCAAGGCTTATATACTGTCTGCCATATATTTTTTGCTGTGATTATCTGTTGGAACAGCGTCTTTTTTGATACATATATACCGCTGCAAGCTGCACTAATCCTATGGCTGTCACCGCAAAGCCCATGTATACCCCCTTGGGCACAAATCTTGCAGTCAAGGAGAACCTCCCCTTTTCCAGCGGAACATAGATAAACATATCTATGGCAGTATCGTATTCAACGTCCTTTCCCCCCTGCTCTATAACCCATCCCTCTTGGTTTGGCAGCATTAACAGCACACCGGAATTGTCTTCCTTTATCTCTCCGGAAACTTCAAATCGGCTCTGTTTAAAGTTTGTAACGGACACATTTTGAGCTTTTATCTCCTCGCTCATCTTGCCCAACGCCTCGTTGTTATCATATAAGAAATTTATACTATTGGTTTTAAACCCAGCATTTAACCGCAGCTTTACCTCTACTTCCTCTCCCTTTTCCACCCTTCCCAAGGTTGCAATTCCAAAGTTATCGGGAGACAAATATTCCACATTTCCCTTTCCATTTACCGAGATATAAACCACCGGAAGCTCCGCTGTATCAATGTGAAGATATAAATTTCCTGTTTGCTGCGCCGTAAAGCTGTAGTTTATGTTGGCGGATTCCGCCGCTGATATTACGCTGTATACCTCTTGATTATCCTCTGTGCTTTTATCTACATTTACAAGCTCCTGCGCTGTGTTTTCCTGTGTATTCACAAATGAATAAGCTTCCTTCAATGCGCAGGATAAAATCTCTCCTGCCGCATCACTCATGTGCAGTGTGGATGTGCGCAAATCGAGTATTTCACGGTCGCTTATTATGGCAAGGGGCAAGGCATAGGGGTTTTTATAGGTGCTCACCCCATTTATTTCATTTATTTTTTCCGTTCCATGTTTACCCTCACCATGGGTCATTAAATATTTTATTCCCCAAAAGCTATCCGCTGACAGGGTTGAGCCGTTTCCGTATTTTCCATAAGCCTCCCTCACCGGATATCCCATTATTTTAGGTAATTTCCTTGTGATTAGCTTTTCCCCCGAGGAATAGTGCTCAAGGCCGTTGTACCCAAATGTCATGGCATCATTTAGCGAATAGGCAAAATCTTTTTCAATTCGGTAAAATCCATCCTCTTCCAAGGATTTAACCGCCTGTACACTAGGATTTACATCGTTATAAAAAGTTTTGAATGAATTTTCCGTGAGGTATGCTGTCCTAAAATTGTTAAAGGCAAAGGCAAAAATAAAGGCGGTATTAACCACTAGCGCCCCATACAGCAATAGCTTTTTATTGTCTATATCCATTGTCTGCATGAAACGAAAAGCGAAAAGTATCACAAAAAAGCTGAAAATAAAGCTAAATCTAAAGGAGAAGCATACTGGGTACATGAAGCCGTGCCACGCTAGGTTGGGTGTTGTAAAGTAAAAGGACGCTATAAAAAATATCACTATTCCAAATGCCAGCAGCTTTTCCTTCCAATGGATTTTTCGGCTTACAAAAAAGAGCAACATCATTATAAGCACCACCAATCCAACATAAACATTGGGCAGATTGGTGCTAAAATCATTCAAGGTTGCCGACGGAAAAAATATATGCTTTACAAGCTCTCGCATCCTTAAATTGGTGGAGAGGGATATAAGCTCATTTAGCGGCAAGGATTGTTTTGTTGTGCCCTCCAAAGACTTTATTGTGGGTAGCAACACAAAGGCGCTAATCGCTCCGCCTGTAAGACTGCCATAGGTAAATATTCCTAGCTTTTTCGCCTTTTCCTTTAGCACAACGCCATCTTTCAGCAGCAGCTTAAAAAGAAAGTAAATGACGCTAAAGCCGCAGAGCATATAGCCTATATAATAGTTGGTGATTATGCCATATGCCAACGCCATTATATAAGTTAAATATTTATTTTTATCTATTATATCATCTATTCCTATCGCTATAATGGGCAGAATGATAACGCCATCTAGCCACATTATATTTTGTGCGTACACTATGTTGTATGCCATAAGCGCATATGCCGTGGAAAAAATAAGCTTTAGCGGCATACTATCAGATTTTTTAGACAGGAATATATAGCTTGTAAGCCCGCAGCTACCAAGCTTTGCTAGCGTTAAAGCCGATGCCGCCAGCGCCATATCCGACGTTTTAAACAGCAGGACAATAAAATTGAAAGGGCTTAAAAGATAGTAGGAAATCCACCCCTGCAAATCCCCTCCTATAAGCTTTGAAAATGTGTACAGGCTGCTCTTTTCTCCCATAAGCATCTGTTTTAGGTAGGAAAAAAAGCTTATATACTGGCCGCTCATATCATTGAAAAACAGGGTGTAATCTCCAAAGGGCGCTATTTTAAAGACGGCGAGCAACAGGGCAAATACAAGGCAGGGTACGCAAAAGCTTATCACATATTCACTATATTTTTTTTTATTATTCATTGATGTCTCCATAAAATTTTGGTGCTTTACAGTATACTATATATTGCAGCTTTTGTCCAACCAATTCCACCCAGTATCAAAGATATATTTCCGGCTCCACCTGTATCGTTGTTTGGTTTGGAAGATACTGAGAGTTAAGTATCCTCATTTTGTAGGACATGGGCGTTTCTCCCGTGGCTTTTTTAAACGCCTTGCACAGATAGTTGTCCCCTGAAAAGCCTGTGAGCGCCGCCACTGTGTTTAAGGAAAGGCTCTCCTGTACAAGCAGCTGTTTCACTGCGTCCACCCGCACATTTGTCAAATATTTTCCCGGTGTTATCCCTGTATACTTATAAAATTCACGGACAAGGTGGCTTTTTGACACCTTCAAGCTTTGGGCAAGCTCCTCTAC
>JAVWUR010000152.1:0-3901 GCA_036667055.1 Oscillospiraceae bacterium | reverse complement strand
GCTACCTTTTTGCCGCTTTTTTGAAGCTTTTCAACAATCATCGCCTTGTCGCTTGGCAGAACCTCGGCAATTATCTTGCTTAAATTTAACCCCTCGCCAATGCCATGGGCGGTTATTTGGTTGTCTCCTGTGAGCATAATTACTTCAAGACCCATTTTGCGTAGCTGTTCAATTGCCGCTTTACTGTCCGATTTTACCGTGTCTGCAACGGCGATAATGCCGATTATAACCTTGTTTTTGGCAAAGATAAGGGGCGTTTTGCCTTGGGCGGCAAGGGCGTTTATCCTGTCCATATGCCCTAAAATGGAAATGCCCTGTTCCTCCATAAGCCGAGAGTTTCCGGCGTAATATTCGCCCCCATCAACGGTGGCACAAAGCCCCTTTCCCTCGATGGCAAAAAAGCCCTCCGAAACCAAAAGAGGAAGGTCATTTTGCTTTGCGTGTTCCACAATTGCAGCCGCCAATGGGTGCTCGCTCTTGGCTTCAAGGCTGGCGGCAAGCTGAATAAAATCCTTTTTTGAAAGCCCCATGGCGATAACATCCGTCACTATGGGCTTGCCTTGGGTGATGGTGCCCGTCTTGTCCAAAACCACCGTGTTTATACTGTGAGCTGTCTCCAACGCTTCACCGGATTTTATGAGTATCCCGTTTTCAGCCCCTTTGCCTGTACCCACCATAATCGCCACAGGGGTTGCAAGACCCAAGGCACAGGGGCAGGAAATTACCAGCACGGTTATAGCACTGGACATGGCAAATTCAAAGGAACTGCCGCTCATAAACCACACAACTCCGGTGACAAGGGCGATGGACATAACAACGGGCACAAATACACCGGCGATTTTATCGGCAATTTTGGCAATGGGGGCTTTGGTAGCACTTGCGTCCTCCACCAGCTTGATGATTTGAGCAAAGGCGGTGTCCTGCCCAACCTTTGTGGCTCTCACCTTGATAAAGCCGGATTTGTTAAGAGTTGCACCGATGACGGCCATACCCTCCTGCTTGTAGACAGGCATACTCTCACCTGTAATTGCCGCTTCGTCCACGCTTGTGCGTCCCTCTGTGACAACACCATCAACAGGTATACTGCTACCCGGCTTTACCAGTACAATATCCCCAAGGACAACCTCCTCAATGGGGAGGGTGATTTCACTGCCGTTTCGCTCTACAAGGGCGGTTTTGGGGGCAAGGTCAATGAGCTTGGACAGGGCTTCGCTTGTTTTGCCCTTGGATTTTGCCTCAAGAAACTTGCCTAGGGTTATAAGGGTGAGAATGGTTGCAGCCGACTCAAAATACAAGTCCATATGATACCGTGCAACAAGCTCCATATCTCCAACACCCAAGCCATAGCCAATGCGATAGATGGCAAAAATGCCATAGATAAGTGCGGAGGACGAGCCTACGGCGATAAGGCTGTCCATATTGGGAGAGCCGTGGAACAGGGTATAAAAACCTTTGGTAAAGTACCCCATATTGATGTAAACAATGGGTAGGCACAGCAAAAATTGGCTGAAAGCAAAGGCGATAGCGTTTTGATGCCCCATTAAAAATGATGGGAGTGGCAAGCCCCACATATGCCCCATAGAAATGTACATAAGTGGGATTAAAAAGCTAAAGGAAACCCACAGCCGCTTTTTAAAATCTGCCATCTGCTCTTCAACAAGCTTGCTTTTATTGGTACTGCCATCAGCTTTTTTGGCTTTTGACCCATTGGCACTGTCGGGCACTGCACCATAGCCCGAGTGCACCACCGCACCGATTATGTCCCCCTGTGTCAAGGCATCGCTGTCATATTCCACCTGCATACTGTTAGTCAAAAGATTTACAGTGGCAGTTTGCACACCCTCAAGCTTTGCCACAGATTTTTCCACACGGGAGGAGCAGGCGGAGCAGGTCATACCTGTTATATTAAATTTTTCTTTCATAAAAACCTTTCTTTACTGTAAGTTACTTTAAAATCTTCCCCAGCATCTTTACCAGCTCGTCAATTTTCACATCACGTTCCTCGGGGGACTGTGCGTCGTTGACACAGCACTTTAAATGAGCGGTGAGGATTTCCTTGTTTGTGGTGTTCAAAATCGCTTCCGTTGCCATGAGCTGTTGAGAGATGTCAATGCAATAGCGATTGTCCTCCACCATCTTTATAATGCCGTCCATCTGACCACGAGCGGTTTTTAAAAGCCGCAAAACCTTAGCACTGTCTGCTTTCATATATCAAACCTCCTTTGTATTATATGTTATATAATATATATACCTATTATAATGGCATTGTCTAACAAAAAAATAACACCCCACACCCCTATGGGGTGTATACATATAATACTATTAAAATATATTGTTGTCAATTATTAAAAAACTTTTTAAAAGATTTTGAAAAAAACTATTGACATTTTTGAAATATGTTGTATTATTGTACTAGATGATTAATACATCAATACAATAATACAAAGGGAGGCGGAAAAAATGGCATGGAAATTAGATGACAACAAGCCAGTATATCTACAATTGATTGAACAAATTAAGCGTAAGATACTTACAGGAGAGTATAAGGCAGGGGATAAGATACCATCGGTGAGAGACCTTGCTATGGATGCGGCGGTAAACCCAAACACAATGCAAAGGGCGTTGCAGGATCTAGAGCGTGATGGCTTGATTTTTGCACAGAGAACATCGGGGAGACTGGTGACGGAGGATAAAAATATGATTTTATCATTAAAGGAAAGCTTTGCAAAGGAGCTTATTGAGGATTTTATCAAGAGCTTGAGCGAGCTGGGATTTTCTAAAAAAGAAATTATAGCGGCGGTAAGCACAGCGGTGGGAGAATAAATTTATTTAATTAAAAGGAGAATAATATGTCTGTTTTACAATGTAGAAGTTTAACAAAAAACTACGGCAGCAAGCCAGCTATAAAGGGTATAAACTTAGATTTACCCGAGGGGAAAATCATTGGGCTGCTAGGGCCTAACGGCTCGGGCAAAACCACGCTTATAAAGCTTATCGCAGGGCTTTTAACCATAGACGGGGGAGAAATTTTGGTGGACGGTCAGCCCGTTTCCACAGGGACAAACTCCCTTGTGTCGTATCTGCCCGAGAGAACCTATCTAAACGATTCTATGACGGTTATGGAGCTTATAAAATTCTTCGAGGATTTCTATACAGATTTTGACAGAGCCAAGGCGATGGATATGCTGGCAAGGCTGAATATAGAAGTTACACAGCGGATAAAAACTATGTCAAAAGGCACCAAGGAGAAGGTTCAGCTTATAATGGTTATGTCAAGAAATGCAAAGCTGTACCTTTTGGATGAGCCAATCGGTGGCGTTGACCCAGCGGCGAGGGATTATATTTTGAACACCATAATTGGCAACTATGCACCCGGTGCCACGGTTATAATTTCTACCCATTTGATACAGGATGTGGAAAAGGTTTTAGATGAAGTGATTTTCATAAATCAAGGAAATATAGTTTTGCAGTCGTCCGTTGATGATATAAGAGAAAAAGAAGGAAAGAGTGTGGACACACTATTTAGGGAGGAATTCAGATGTTAACAAAGCTTACAAAATATGAATTTACAACAGCGGTAAAAACCTATCTGCCATTTTACGGTATAATCTTGCTTTTTGCACTGCTCAACAGATTTTCTGTAAGGTTTAATTATGAAATCTTTTATCTGCCACAGGGTCTGGTTATGATGGCTTACATTATGTTGCTCACAGGGCTTGCAGTGGTGACCTTTTTAATGGGAATTTTACGGTTCAAAAAAAATCTACTGGGCGATGAGGGCTACTTGATGTTCACCTTGCCGGTACAGCGTTGGCAGCTTGTGATGGCAAAGGTTATATCCTCGGTGGTGTGGTCGATTGCAGGAGTGCTAGTGGGTGTTTTATCAATATTTGTTGTGGCG
>JAVWUR010000151.1:0-4002 GCA_036667055.1 Oscillospiraceae bacterium | reverse complement strand
ACAGCTCCTGTGCACTGCCCACAAGAAACTTTCAAAGCGGTGTCTTTGAAGGTGCTGAAAAAATCAGCGGTGAAACCTTGGCAAGCGAGTTTTTAACACGGAACAACGGCTGTATAAGCTGCCCTATTCGCTGTGAAAGGCGTGTTTTGCTGGATGGCAAGGACGTAAAGGGGCCGGAATTTGAGACGTTGGGTATGTTCGGCTCAAACATCTGCAATGATAATTTAGAGCTTATAAACCGCATAAACTACCACGCCGATAAGCTTGGTCTTGACACAATTTCCCTTGGTGGCACCTTAGCTTTTGCCATGGAGCTAAAGGAAAAGGGGCTGGCGGATTTTGGTCTTGAGTTTGGCAAAACCGACAATTTAATTGATGTGATGTATAAAATTGCCCACCGTGAGGGGATATACTCCCAGCTTGCCGATGGCAGTAAAATTTTAAGCGAACGATATGGCGGAAAGGATTTTGCCATTCATTCCAAAGGCTTGGAGCTTGCCTCCTACGAGCCACGGCGGTCGGTGGGCATGGGGCTTGGGTACGCTACCGCTAATCGTGGGGGCTGTCACCTAAATGGCGGGTATCTTGCTCTGCTGGAATCGGTGGGGGTAATCTCCATGGATGCGCAGACCACAAAGGGCAAACCGGAGCTTACTGTCCTGTTTCAAAACGCAATGGAGGCTGCTTCCTCCGCCGGATTTTGCCTTTTTACCCTGCAAACCATGATTCCGGCTTTCTTGTTTCGCACTAATAAATCCAGTGCCATTAACAGAATTGCCGGTGGGGCACTGCTTGGTGCTCGTGGGCTACTCTCCCGAATTTGGAAGATTACGCCCTGGGGAATTCCCATAAATTTAATGATGCTCATACCCCATTGTACCTCCATAAGCCTTGCTACCGGCATCAATATGACTACCGGAAAGTTTTTTGAAATTGGAGAGCGAAGCTATAATATAGAGCGGCTTTACAATCTGCGTGAGGGGCTTACCTGTGATGATGATTTTCTCCCTCGCCGCCTTACTCAGGAGCCGCAGGTTAAAGCAAAGCCCGATACCACTGTGGATTTGAATTCCATGCTGCCTGTGTATTACAAGGTGCGTGGGTGGGATAACTGGGGCGTACCTACCCCGAAAAGGCTGAAGAAATTAGGGCTGTAGCCTAACAAACAGCTTTTCATTACAAGCTTACCCAAAGCAAAATCTTTACTGCAAGTCTTTTTAGCCCTGACCCGCTGCAACTTTAAGCTGGTTACAGTGTCGCCGCCTTGGTGTCACTGATAAAAATAATCATCTATTATTGAAAAGGAGACGCTTATGTATACTATATCTAAAATGAAAATTGCCGTCACAAAGCCTGTTATTGGCTTGATGCAAAAACCTGTGCCCGTGTGCTACATCGGTGCCGGAAAGATAAAAAAAGTCGCTGATATTTTGGAGATGAACAGCATAAAGAGTGTGATTGTGGTCACGGACAAATCTCTTATGAAGCTGGGTTTATTGGACACTATGCTGGAGGGAATAAAGGCAAAGGACATATCCGTGTTTATCTATGACGGAGTTATGCCCGACCCCACCTACACCATTGCAAGCGAGGCTCTTGCCGTCTGTGCCAAAAACCGCTGCCAAGGCGTTATCGCAGTGGGGGGCGGCTCGGTTATCGACACGGCAAAAACTGTAGCTGCAGCATATCCCAACCATAAAGCACCCCATGAGCTTGAGGGTTTATTTAAGGTAAGGGAGCGCATTATGCCCTTTATCGTAGTGCCAACCACCGCCGGCACCGGTTCGGAAGCGACTTTCGCCGCCGTTATATCCGACCCGCTAACCCATAAGAAGAGCACCATAGTTGACCCTAAAATTGTGCCCATGTGCGCTATTCTCGACCCTGAAATTACTGTGGGCTTGCCAAAACACATAACCGCCCACACCGCAATGGACGCTCTCACCCATGCAGTGGAAGCCTATATCAGCCGCTATGCAACAGCGGAAACCAATCAGTATGCAGAGATTGCCGTAAAATTAATCTATGAAAACTTGGAAAATGTCTACAACAACCCCACTGATATAAAGGGCAGAGAGGCGCTTTTAGTGGCATCCTTTTATGCCGGAATGGCGTTTACTCGAACCTATGTAGGTTACGTCCATGCCTTTGCTCACAATATTGGCGGAAAATTTGGAGTTCCCCACGGGCTTGCAAACGCTGTACTGCTCCCCTATGTTATGGAGGCAGATTTGGTTGTCAGCCGTGATAACTTTGCCGCTCTATCCGATTTATTGGGGCTATGCCCAGTGGATGCCACCCAAAAAGAAAAGGCAGAAAAATTTGTGCGCAGCATTTTCGAGCTTAACAAGGTGCTGAACATTCCACGCAAGCTAGACAAATTCCCTGCCTCTGCCATCCCCGAGATAAGGCAAGCCGCATTTAAAGAATGTCATGGTACCTACCCTGTTCCGAGATATTTTTCAGCGGCGCAGGCAGATGCCATTCTTGCCAAGGTTTCGGTGTGACATAACCTCTTATCGCCATAAAAACAAATATGCCTGCTTGCAGTTTTTTGCAAGCAGGCATATTTTATAATTTTATTTTATATAACCATTTTCCCGTAGGAAAGTTTTGGAAACGTCCTCTGGCTTTTTACCAAGCACCTCTATCTCGTAGTTAAGCTTTATCATCATATCGTCTGTCAGCTCATTTTCCAAGATATTCAGTACCCCTTCAAGCTCCGGATATTCATTTAAGGTGTCCTGTCTGATAAGTGGGACGGCGTGGTAAGGCATAAAGAAGTTTAAATCGTCCTTTAGTATCTTCAGCTTGTATCGCTCCACTTGGGCGTCTGTGGTGTAAGCCACTATTATATCGCAGCCATCGGTGTCGATAGCCGTATATTTAAGCCCGCCATCTATTGGTTTTACCTCTTTAAAGTGCAGGTCATATGCCTTATTTAACCCAATCATACCATCCTCACGGTTGGAGAACTCAAAGGGTGGGCTGAAAATCAGCTTGTTTGCCACCTTAGATAAATCGCTTATGGTTTCAAGGTTATACTTGTCTGCTGTTGATTGTTTAACAGCAAGAGAATAGGTGTTGTTAAAGCCCCAATCCCCCAGTATCACAAGGTCATATCTATCCTTATACATGGTTTTTATAGTGTTGTAGATGTGGTCATTGTCGCTGCTCATAGGCTGTGCCAGCACTCCGGCGTACATACTGCCCGTATATTCAACGTGGACATCCACCTCGCCGCTGGTCAGCGCATCAAGGCAAACCTTTGTGCCGCTCATCCCCAATTTTCTAACAACATTTATGTCGGTTCTGTCCTCAATTAAATCAGCCGCCATGTTGCCGATAAGTAGCTGTTCGGGATAATATTTACTGGTGACAACAATTGTTTTTTCCTTTGTGCCCCTCTCGCTCCAGATAGCAAACCCAAATAGCACCACCATTATAATGGATACTGCCGATAGAAAACGGCGGCGATTTTTGCGAAGTGCTACTAATTTTTCCTTGCTGTCCGGCAGCACTGCACCTTTTCTTAATGGCAGCGGTGTCACAGCTTTTTCAATTTTGGCAAACAAAAAGTCCATTGACAGTGCCAAGATACACGCCGGAATGGCACCTGCTAAAATCATATTATTGTTAACCATCTGCACGCCGCTGTATATTAATTCGCCCAAGCCGCCGGCACCGATGTACGCCGCCAGTGTCATAAGCCCCACAGAGGTTACCGCAGAAATTCTAATACCTGCCATAATTACCGGCAGTGCCATAGGAAACTGCACCTTGAACAGGATTTGCAGCTCCGTCATACCAATGCCTCGTGCCGCTTCTATCGTGTCACTGTTGATGTTGGACAGCCCTGTGGCGGTGTTTTTAATAATTGGAAGCAGTGAGTAGATAACAACCATAAAGATTGCCGGCTTTTGACCTATCCCCAAAACAGGGATTAAAAAGCCCAAAATTGCCATACTTGGGATTGCCTGCACCACGTTGGCAAAGCCCAAA
>JAVWUR010000150.1:0-4084 GCA_036667055.1 Oscillospiraceae bacterium | reverse complement strand
GCCAGTGGCTATCGGGCTTGCCGTCTCGAACACTTGCAGCTATCTTACAAAGCCTGCCACAAAGCTAAAGCTAAAGGTCAGCTCCAACATCTTTAAAAATGCCTACTGCGTAAAATTGCCCAACACAAGCGAGGCAGGAATTCCCCTAGCTGCCACCTTGGGCTATCTACTTGCCAAAAAGGGCAACACCATGGAGATTTTTTCCGGTGTTAATGATGAGCTTATCAAACAGGCGTATGCCCTTATTGCCAAGGATTTTGTGTCCATTGAAGCCATGAGCTCCATGGATTTTTACATTGAGGTTTGGGCAGAAAATGACACAGAGCACCTGCACACCTTGACCTTGGACAGACATGACAATCTGGTTTTGGTGGAGGAGAACGGCGCAGTTATTTTGGATAAGCGTGTTGCCAAGGGGGGCGCCGTTGACGGTGACAGCTACATAAACGAGTGTACTGTAAAGGAATTAATCGGCTTTGCGAAGTCCGTTGACCTTTCGGAAATTGAATTTTTAAAAGCGGCTAGAGACATGAATATCATCGCCTCCAAGCAGGGGCTTGCCGGTGATTATGGCATGAACATTGGGCGCTCCATCGAGCAAATGACAAAGGACGGCGTGCTGCCAAAGGATTTATTTTACTATGTTAAAATGGTAGTGTCGGCGGCGTCCGATATGCGCATGGGTGGCGGCTGCTACTCTGCAATGACTTTTTTTGGCAGTGGCAACCAAGGCTTTCAGTGTACCTTGCCTGTTATTGCCGCCTGTCAGTTTCTTGAAAAGGACGAGGAGGCTACCCTTAGAGCCATGTTTATGGCGATTTTGATTACTGCAAGACAAAAATATAAGGTGGGCAGGCTCTCCCCTGTCTGCGGCGCAACTCTTTCGGGCACCGCCTCCTCAGCGGCAATTTGCTGGCTTTTGGGTGGCAGTGATGACCAAATTGAGGGTGCAATGCGCACCATGTACGCCAACATCACAGGGCTTATGTGTGACGGTGCCAAGGACGGCTGTGCCATGAAGCTGTGTACCTGCTCCGGCGAGGCGGTAATGGCGGCAAGGCTGTCACTTTACGGCTGTGCGGCATCAAAAACCGACGGCATAGTCAGCGAAAAGGTGGAGGACTGTATAGATAATGTGGCTCGCCTTTCCCAAGAGGGCATGAAAGCGGTAGACATGAACGTAATAGAAATTATGATGGCAAAATAATATTAGCCCATTAGGGAATAGCGTGGAGCGGCGTTGAGTGGTTGAGCGGCGTTGTGCCTCGGTGTCGCCCTAAATGCAGTTAGTAGCCTTGGCAGTTTATATTAGCCCATCGGGAATAGCGTGGAGCGGCGTTGAGCCGCCCCTGCTATTCCCTATTTTTTTTAAAGCACCGTTTCCTTTAATAGGCAGACGGTGCTTTTGCTTTAATAAAACAAGAATATATGTAAGATTTGTGGTTATTTTCAACATATAACATAACTGAAAAATATGAGAAATTACAAACATTTAGAAAATAGATTGACTTTTTATACTGAAACTAATATTATTGTAAACAGCAACAGTTGATATGTACAACAGTTGAACAAATTAATTAAAGGTGAAACATATGAAACCGATTATAGGAATTACAGACAACTATATTAAGGATGACCAAGCGGGCATAGGCATGCACATAGGGGGCAAAAATCAGCACTGGCATATGCTGGCGGATGATTATGTTACTGCGGTGCAGCTGGCAGGCGGAATACCTGTAATTTTGCCCACTATGGCAATCAGCGAGGATGCGGATAAAATTTTGCAGACCTTGGACGGCATAATTTTTTCCGGCGGCAGCGATATAAACCCTCTTTTATACGGTGAGGACGCACAGGAGAAAATTGGGCAAATCAGCCTTGAAAGAGATAGGCACGAGCTGTCGCTTTTAAAACGGGCACTTGAAGGAAATATAGGGATATTGGGAATATGCCGAGGCTGTCAAATGTTAAATGTAGCCTGTGGTGGGTTCAAGATATTGACATTTTAAAAAATGGCAACCATATGTTTGCACAGCAGCCAATGCAAACCGCTACTCATATGGTAACCACGGCAAAAGGCTCTATTATACAGGAGATAATCGGTAGCTTAGCACGGGTAAATTCTTATCATCACCAGTGCATAAAAGAGACGGGCGAGGGTGTAGAAATCACAGCAACATCTAAAAACGGAGTGCCGGAGGCGATTGAAATTCCTTCAAGAAAAGAATTTACACTGGGGGTGCAATGGCATCCGGAGGGGCTAGCGGCACAGGACAGCCAGCAATTAAGTGTATTTAAAACATTTATTAACTCAATAAATGTCAAATAAAAATCAAGGACAAACTAGGGGGAAAAACTATGGTAAGTATGCAGGAAATTCAGCATTTGAAATTTGAACTCAGCGAAAATTATAAGTATTTGCACAGACACCCTGAGCTGGGCTTTGAGGAGCATAACACCTCACGATTTATTTTGGAAAAGTTGACGGAATACGGTATTGAGTGTCGCAATGTGGCACAGACAGGCGTGGTGGCAACAATAAGAGGCACACGCAGTGGCAAGACAGTAGGGATAAGGGCGGATATAGATGCGTTGCCATTAACCGAGATGGCGGATGTTGAGTACAAATCGGAAAACGAAGGTGTGATGCACGCTTGTGGGCATGATTCCCACGTTGCCATGCTTTTGGGAGCAGCAAAATATTTTCAAGACAACAAAGATAAAATTAAGGGCAATGTAAGGCTGATATTTCAACCCGCGGAGGAGGGGGCGGCACCCCAAACTTTAAAGGCGGCGGTGGAAGGTGGTTGCAGCGAAAAAGGGGGTGCTGCGTCTATGATAGCTTTTGGTGCACTGGAAGGGGTGGATGCCTGCTTTGCATTGCATATTTTCCCAGGGATACCAAATGGTAAATTGCTTGTACATCATGATAAATCCATGGCATCAAGTGATATGTTTGAAGTTGTAATATGTGGAAAAGGTGGACATGGCTCATCACCAGAAACGGCTATTGACCCTGTGGGGGCATTGTCGGAGGTGATAGGGGCGTTTAACCAATTTACAGCACGAGAGATATCGGCACTTGAGCCTTGCGTACTTTCAATCGGGACTATTAATACTGATTCGTCTTGGAACATAATACCCGACAAGGTGGTGGTGACGGGAGGATTTAGAGCTTTTGACAATAAAATTCGTGACTATGCTTTTTCAAGGCTTTCAGAAATAGCAACCCACATTTGTGCAGCACATAGATGCACCTGCAATTTTAAGAGAACCAAAGGATATGACCCAAGCGTAAATAACACTGAAATTTCTCAAAGAATGGTCGCAGTAGCAAATGAAATTTTCGGCGAGGGCGGCGGTACATTAGTGGATAAGCCTGCTATGGGTTCTGAGGACGTTGGCTATTATTTTCAAAAAATCCCAGGGGCAATAGGTATGCTTGGTACGCTTATACCGGAAGAAGCTATTGTTGCAAACCACAATCCACGCTTTAAAGTAAGCCTAGATGCTTTGCCTTATGGAGTGTTATTTCATATAAATATGGCTATAAGCTATCTTAACGATAATTAACAGGAGGGAAAAATAATGGATTTAAACAGTATTTTAAATGGCGGGTTGCTTTATTCACTGGTAGCGGCGGGGATAGCCTTTGTTTTTTGCTTGTGCTTGTTTTTTTATGCCAGAGCAAAAAAACGTGCAATAGAGATTGGCGTTGATAAAAAAGAGTTTTCAGCAGCAATGCGAGGGGCGATGATATTTTCTATCGTTCCATCGATTGCGGTTATTATAGGGCTGTTTTCACTGGCACCAGTGCTGGGCGTTCCGTGGCCTTGGTTTCGGCTTTCCGTTGTTGGCTCTCTCAGCTATGAGCTGATGGCGGCGGATATGTCGGCAACTAGTGTGGGGTATGAGTCACTTGCGGCGTTCGGAGAATCGGGAAACATTGATGCACTTGGCATAATAATGTTTGTTATGACGGTCAGCATTATGGCAGGTATGGTTTGCAACATTTTCTTTACAAAAAAAATTCAAACAAAGACAGCGACTTACGGAAATAAAAATGGTGCATGGGGAGCACTGG
>JAVWUR010000149.1:0-4148 GCA_036667055.1 Oscillospiraceae bacterium | reverse complement strand
TGAAATAAATAGCATGATTAGTATGCACTAATCACAAATGACGGGGCACAAAATCTTAGTTAGCATTTACTAACCTAAAACGATAGGACATAAAACTATGATTAGTACACACTAACACTGCGAGCAATAACACTGTGAGCATATGCTATGAGTATGCTAAGAGCAGATTACTATTATTATAAGGGATTTATTATAAGGGATTGTATGGGGCAAAATAGAGTATGATAAAAAATGGGCAGATAAAAAAGCAGATAAAAATGGCATTTATAGCGGCGCTGATATGTATATCGGCGTGGGTTTTGGTTGGCTCAGCCGAAAAAAAGGTAAAGCCCACACAGCCCGAAATACAGCCCACCCCAACTGCACAGGTTCAAGAGGAAACGGAGCAAAATCCAATTGATTTTGAGCTGCTGCAAGGTGAAAATCCGGACATTTATGCATGGATAACCATTCCCGACATGGAGATTGATTTTCCTGTTTTGCAGCACCCTGCCGACGATAGCTACTACCTTACCCACACGGAGCTGTTGGAAAAAAAGGTGAGGGGGGCTATCTATACCGAGCGGGAAAACGGCAAGGATTTCACCCAGCGCAACACGGTAATTTATGGGCACAATATGGACAACCCAAAGGGCGGAATGTTTACGGCTTTGCGCAACTACAGGCAGGCGGATTTTTTTGACAGCCACCGAGACATAACCATCTACACCCCCAATGAAATTTTGCATTACAAGGTTTTTGCCGCATATGAGACGGACAATCGGCACATACTTTTCTACAACGATTTTACTACCGATGAGGGCATGGGAAAATATTTAGCAGGGGTGTACGCCGCCGCTGAAAAGGACGGAAATGTAGCAAAGGATGTGCTAGTAGGGGCAACGGATAAAATAATCACACTGTCTACCTGCAAATCGGTTAAGGAGTCGGACAGAAGATATTTAGTGCAGGCGGTGCTAATAGAATAGTTTTTATTGGTGGGTTAGCGGATGCAACGGCAAAAAAATTCTGATTTTTAAGTAAATACTAATTTTTAACAAAATAATCCTTGACTTTTAATAAAAAGCAGTTTATAATTGAAAAGTTGCGATTAACGCAGCAGTTTAGTTCCAATCCTTTCGCTACGGGTGGTAATTAAGTAAAAATGTGTTGTGGCGAAAGAATATAGATGTAATATATATACATCTTAAAAGGGAGAAACTTTATGGAAATTAATTTTGAAGTTTCCAATGCAGTCAAACGTGCGTTGGATGATATGGGCTTTGAGAAGCTTACAGAGATACAGGAAAAGGCGATACCCCTTATCCTAGAGGGTAAGGACGTTATCGGCAAGAGCCAAACCGGCAGTGGCAAAACAGTGGCTTTCGGCGTTCCGGCAATCGAAATGATTGATATGGAAGCCAATAGAAAACTCACTCAGGTGCTGATTATGTGCCCAACCCGAGAGCTTGCAATGCAGGCTTGCGGCGAGTTTAGAAAATTGACAAAATACACAAGCGGCATAAAAACCCTTGCAGTATATGGCGGTCAGCCAATTTCAAGACAGATACCACTGCTGCGTCAGGGCTGTCAAATTGTTATCGGCACACCGGGCAGAATAATGGATCACATCCGCCGCAAAACCTTAAAGCTCCACGCCATCAAAATGTTGGTATTGGACGAGGCAGACGAGATGTTAAACATGGGCTTTAGAGAGGATATCGAAACTATCCTAAAGGAAGTTCCATCTCAAAGACAAACGGTGCTTTTCTCCGCAACTATGCCGAAAATCATAATGGATATTGTTGACCAATACCAAAAAAGCCCTGAAATGGTGTCCGTTGCCGCAAAGCATATGACGGTTGAAACCATCAAGCAGTACTTTATAGATTGCCCTAAGGGCAGAAAAAACGATGTTATATTAACATTGTTAAAACAGTATGAAATAAAATTGTCCATCGTTTTCTGCAACACCAAGAAAATGGTTGACGAGCTTACAGAATATATGCAAAGCAAGGGAATTATGGCAAAGGGCTTGCACGGCGATATGAGACAGAGAGAGCGTGACATGGTTATGCAGGCGTTCCGCCGTGGCAATGTGGAAATGCTTATCGCTACCGACGTTGCCGCAAGGGGCATTGACGTTGACGATATCGAGGCAGTATTTAACTTTGATATTCCAACCCAGACGGAATATTATGTCCATAGAATTGGCAGAACAGGCAGAGCAGGCAAAACAGGTTTGAGCTTTACCTTGGCACAGGGTCGCCGCCAAATTGTTATGATAAGAGACATTGTGCGCTACACCAAGACAGATATTGAAGAGATCAAGCTGGAAGGCTTTGTTGCAGACAGCAAAAATGACCGTTTTGAGCGTCCGAGACGTGAGCCGGAAAGACGCACAGGCGGATATGACAGAAAACCTCGTGAGGGCGGCTACGATAGAAAACCTCGTGAAGGCGGCTATGACAGAAAACCAAGAGAAGCAGGGGCAGAGGGCGCTCGCCCATTTGTTCAAGACAGAGGTTTTGACAAGCCTAGCTATGAGAACTCTTTCCAAAAAAGAGAAGGCAAGCCGGAAAGACGTAACAGCACCGAAGAAATGTACAAGGTGGAGCTATCTATAGGCAGAGAAAGCAACGTTTCACCAAAGCATATTTTAGGGGCAGTTGCGGGGGAGAGCGGAATTAAGGGCAGTGAGGTTGGAGCAATCTTGATAAACGGCACCTACTCTACCGTGGAAGTCCCTATGAAGTACAAAGATATAGTGCTTAGAAGTGTGGACGGCACACAAATCCGTGGCAAGAGAATAACAGCAAAATAATGTGATACAATATGGTTTAGGGCATCATTCTGTCAAAGGGATGGTGCCCTAAATTTGTTGTGGGGCAGTGTGTGGACAAAATGTTAATTTTTACTCAAAAGCCCAAAATGCAATTGACAATATATACAAAAAGTATTATTCTTGCAGTATAACACAAGGGTGTAAACGGCAGGGATTTGCCGTAAATTTCAATTATGAAAGGAAATGTGTAATATGAAAATGTTTAAAAAAATTACAGTCGTCACCTTTGCAATGGCACTGCTATTTAATATACTGCCATCATTAACAGGCTTTGCGGCGGCGGCAACAGGAGAGCTTGTGTCCATCACAGCCCCGAAAGAGCTGGTGCTAGATAACGGCATAGCCAAGGCGGATATTATAAAGGCACTGCCCAAAACGGTGGATGCAGTTATGAACCCAACATCAAGCAATGGCACATTAGATATTAAATGGACAGAGACTGACCTTGATAAATATGATGCCGCCATTAAAGTTGCACAGACCTTTGAGGTAAAGGGGACAGCGACCCTTGGCACTGCCACCAATCCTAAAAATGTTCCATTGGACAGTAAAATCACTGTGAAAATCAGTGGACAGCCATTAAAACCGGAATGGTTTTCCGTGGCGAGCAAGGAATATAACGGAGCAGAGCAAACCCCAGTGGTTGCGATAACCCAAGAGGGCACAAAGGCAGGGGTAACGGCGGCAGACTATGATGCAAATGTCGTTACAGCCACAGAGGTTGGAAAAAAGGATGTCACTATAACCGCAAAAGGCGACAAATTCAGCAAAGAGGTTAAGGTGCCTTTTGAGATAACCCAAAAACCAATTACGGTCACAGGGGTGACAGGGGTTGCAAGAGAATATAATGGAAAGCTAAATGATATTGCTCTTGAGGGCAAGAGCGCAGTGCTGGTTGGGTTGGAAACACCCGATATCGCCAAAGTCACCCTTGTCACATCGGCACAGGCGACAGCGGAGAGTAAGGATGTGGGAAAACGGAAAATCACCGAACCAAAACTTACCATTATAGGCGCAGCGAGTAAAAACTATAAGCTGACACAGCCCACAGATATAACTGTGGATATAGCCCCAAAAGCTTTGACAGTGACAGGGCTGGTTGCCACCGACCGGATATATGACGGAACAAAGGCGGTGGCACTTACCAAGGGCGTTTTAGAGGGAGTTGTGGACAAAGAGGACATAACCTTAAAAGAACAGCCAAAGGGTGAAATAGCCAGTGCAGATGCGGGGCAAAATATTAATGTAACCGTTCCACTGGTGGAGCTTGCAGGAAAATCGGACACTAAAAACTACACGGTGACACTGCCAACCTATGTCACGG
>JAVWUR010000148.1:0-4262 GCA_036667055.1 Oscillospiraceae bacterium | reverse complement strand
TGTTGACTTCTTGCAAAAAAAGTGACAGCAAGGTTGTTATATATTCCAGCTGCGAAGACTTTAGAAATGAACATATGGCTCAGCGATTAAAGGAACAGTTTCCAAATTACAATATTGACTTGCAGTATCTTTCCACAGGTAATAATGGTGCAAAGCTTAAAGCGGAGGGCACAAAAACCGAGTGTGACATTGTGGTGGGGCTTGAAATTGGATATCTTAAAAATGTGGCAGGCTCGCTAGCTGATTTATCTGCCATGGACACAGCTGCTTATATGCAGGATTTACTCCCAAGTGACCACACATACTTGCCATGGGAAAGAGCCAGCGGCTGCATAGCGGTAAGGGCGGATATCTTGAAAGAAAAAGGGATTGCCATGCCTACAAGCTACGATGACCTGTTAAAGCCCGAATACAAAGGGCTTATCTCAATGCCAAACCCCAAGTCATCAGGGACAGGATATACCTTCTTGAAAAGCCTTGTTAACGCAAGGGGAGAAGAAAAGGCTTTTGCATATTTTGACAAGCTTGCAGAAAATATCCTTCAATTCACCTCCTCTGGCTCCGGCCCTATAAATGCACTGGTACAGGGTGAGGCAGCAATTGGGCTGGGAATGACCTTCCAAGCAGTTGAAGAAAACAATAAAGGGGCAAATATCGAAATCTTGTATTTTGATGAGGGGGCACCGTGTAACCTTACCGGCTCGGGGATTATAAAAGGCAAGGAGAGCAATCCGGCAGTTAAAGAGGTCTTCGATTTTATAGCCACAACTCTTGTCTATGAAGATAAAGAGTTATATTCACCGGAGCAGATTTTTAATGACCAAAAGATTTCCGTAAAAAATTATCCACAAGCTATCCCCTATGCTGATATGAAAACAAAGGGTGATATGGTCGCTGAAAAAGAAGCATTGCTTGCAAAGTGGACACACTAACTACAAAAAAAACGGCACTTTCACAGGTGCCGTTTTATACAATATTAACATAAAGATGCGTGAGGGTAAAAATGAACAATAAATTGGACGTCAAGCATTTAACTAAAATATTTAGCGGTAAAACCGTGCTTGATGACATAAATTTTGAAGTTAGACAGGGAGAATTTCTTTCTATTTTAGGGCCCTCCGGATGCGGAAAAACAACAATATTAAGAATATTAATCGGCCTCGAAGAAGCGACAAGCGGGCAGATTGTAAAGGACGGAGCGGATATCACAGCTCTTGCCTCTTCAGCTCGTGGTATGGGCATTGTGTTTCAAAACTATGCTTTGTTCCAAAATATGACTGTTTTGGAAAATGTTGAATATGCACTTAAATTTAATGTGGACAGAAAAGCACAATCAAGGCAGATAGCTGTAGATTTAATTGAGCAGATGGGGCTAAAGGACTATGCAGGCAAAAAACCGGGCAAGCTTTCCGGTGGTCAGCAGCAACGTGTTGCCATCGCTCGCACCTTGGCGATGAACCCTGACATCATTCTTTTTGATGAGCCACTCAGTGCTCTTGATGTTGCAACAAGGCTGGTGCTTCGAGATGAATTGAAACGCATACAAAAAAAATACGGTTCAACTATGATTTATATTACCCACGACCAAGAGGAAGCTTTTTCTATGTCGGATAGAATTATGGTTATGGATACCGGCCGTTTGGTGCAGCTTGACACACCGGAAAATATAATCAAAAACCCTGCAAATGATTATGTGCAGGAGTTTGTTATTCACAATTTAAAGCTTAAGATAGATGCACTGCGTAAATATGTGGAGCTGTAGAGTGATATGAAAAAGATAAATCGGTTGACAGCGACTAAACAGCTTTTGGTGGCTTTTTTTGCAATATTTGTGGTGGCACCGCTGGCTGTTATGCTTTTCCAGATGCGGGACGTGGAGGTTTGGACACTGTTTGCCTCGGAACAATTTCAAGAAAAATTGCACAACTCACTTTTTCTTGCTACCACTGCGACTATCTGCTCTGTTTCTCTGGCATTATTATTGGCATTTTGCGTGACAAGAAGCAACATAAAGCACAAAAATTGGCTTGTTGCTATCTTTACGCTTCCTATGCTCATACCATCTATTTCTCACGGAATGGGGCTGATTATACTCTTTGGGGCAAATGGAATTATTACAAATCTTTTCCACTTAAAGTCTAGCATATATGGCTTTGGCGGAGTGCTGCTGGGGAGCGTTTTATACTCTTTTCCGGTGGCGTATTTAATGCTGCAAGATGTTCTTCAATATGAAGATTACTCTCCATATGAAGCGGCACAGGTTTTAGGCATACCACACAAGAATAGATTTTTCTCCATCACCTTACCCTACCTTAAAAGGCCGATGATAAGTGTAGTTTTTGCAGTATTCACGCTGGTTATTACCGATTATGGTGTGCCCTTGATGATAGGCGGTAAATTCGCTACACTGCCTGTTATGATGTATCAAGAGGTTATAGGCTTGTTAAACTTTGGCAAAGGCAGCGTTATCGGAGCAGTTCTGTTAGTTCCGGCATTGGTAGCATTTATAACTGACCTGCTAAACCAATCACAGTCAGGAAATTCATTTGTGGTCACGAGGATAAAGGTCAAAGAAAATTTACTGCGAGATAGGGTGTGCATAATATTTTGCGTGGGGGTGTGCAGCTTTGTGCTGCTGCCCATAGTCGCCTTTTGCGCTATTTCTCTTATGAAAAAATATCCCACCGATATAACCTTCAGCCTGTACAATGTTATCAAAACCTTTAAGATGAACGCCGGAATATATTTGAGAAATTCATTGATAATAGCGGCTTGTGTATCGGTAGTCGGGACAGTGTTTGCGTACATAACGGCATATATATCCTCCCGTACCAGCGGCAAATCTTCAAAGGTTTTGCACCTATTTTCCATCACCTCAATGGCAATTCCCGGGCTTGTGTTGGGCTTATCCTACGCACTGTTTTTTAAAAGCAGCTTTTTGTATGGGACAATTTTAATTTTAATATTGGTGGATATGATACACTTTTTTTCATCTCCATACTTAATGGCATATAACTCATTTAATAAGGTAAATGAAAACTTGGAGGCAGTGGGGGCAACTTTGGGGGTGAGCCGGCTACACATTTTAATGGATGTGATTGTTCCGCAAACCAAAGAAACTATTTTAGAGATGTTTTCCTATTTTTTTGTTAACTGTATGATGACAATTTCAGCGGTGTCGTTTCTTTACACCACAAGCACAATGCCGGTGTCATTGCTAATAACACAGTTTGAGGCACAGATGCTACTAGAATGTTCGGCGTTTATATCTATTGTAATATTGGGAATAAACCTAATTTTAAAAGCTTTTATATTATATGCAAAAAGAAAAATAAGGGAGAATTAATGTAAAATGAAACTCACCAAAAAAGAATTTGATATTTTAGTTGCAATAGCACAAGCAAGCGAGCCGTTATCCCAGCGAGAGATGGCAAAGCTTACGGGGATAAGCCTTGGCACCATCAATAAAACCTTGGCAGAATTTAATAGAGATAAGCTTATATCAGCACAGGGAATTACCAAACAAGGGCTTGAGGTGCTTGAACAGTACAAGGTGAAAAAGGCGATATTTTTAGCGGCAGGGTTCGGCAGCCGGTTGGTGCCTATTAGCTTAAATACGCCAAAGCCCTTGGTTCGTGTCAAGGGGGTAAGAATGATCGACACGCTGCTAGATGCTGTTATCGCTTTGGGAATTGAAGATATAACTATTGTGAGAGGCTATTTAGGGGAACAATTTGACCAATTGCTATATAAATATCCTATGATAAAATTTATTGAAAACCCTATATATAATGAAGCAAACAACATATCCTCGGCGATGTGTGTTCGATATCAAATGGAAAATGCTTATGTGTTGGAAGCAGATTTATTTTTATCCAATCCTAAAATATTAAGCCGATATCATTATCAAACCAATTATTTGGCGGTGGAAACAAAGCTGACAGATGACTGGTGCTTTGAGACTAAAAATGGAATTATTACAAAAATAAAGGTCGGCGGCACCGATTGTTATCATATGTATGGGGTTTCATACTGGAATAAAGAGGATGGCATAAAGATGGCGGAGCATATTAAGGAAGTCTATAATATGCCGGGTGGACACGAGAGATATTGGGATCAAGTGGCACTGGAATATTTTATTTCGGAGTACAAGGTCGCAGTAAATCCTTGCACCTTTGATGATATTGTGGAGATTGACAGCTATAGCGATTTGAAAAAGATAGACAGCAACTATATTTAACATAGCCGCCATAAGCTATATA
>JAVWUR010000147.1:0-4358 GCA_036667055.1 Oscillospiraceae bacterium | reverse complement strand
CGTAGCACATTAGCATTGCAATTTCCTTTGCCAGCTCTTTAAAAGCCTTTGTGCCTGTGGTTTTGTCACGCATAATCGCAACCTTGTGTTGGATTAGAGGGTGGTTTAAAATCAATGTTTTTCCCATAATACTTATATCTCCTTTAAAATGTATCTCCATTAGGCTATAGCTTTTATTGTGGTAACGCAAAGCCGCCCCTAATTGCGGTTGATGGTAATATTTTGGTCTACCTAAAAATTGTCTCTTGGTCTAGCTGAAAGTTATCCCTTTGTCTATCCGAAACTTGTCTCTTGGTCTAGCTGAAAATTATTTTCCTAGCGTTAAGCGTTGTCTAAAAATTATCTTCCAGTGCTGTAATTTTGCCTACTCGCACAGCGTGTCTGCCGCCCTCAAATTCCGTTTCTAAAAACAAATCCACAAGCTCACAGGCAAGCCCTGTGCCTACCACACGTCCACCCATGCAAAGCACGTTGGCATCGTTGTGCAGTCTTGTATATTTTGCGCTAAAGCAATCGCTGCAACAGCAGGCACGAATACCCTTTATCTTGTTTGCGGCGATGGAAATACCCACCCCTGTGCCGCAAAAAAACAGCCCCTTGTCACATTCTCCGCCGATTATTTTGTCACAGCCCAGCTTTGCAATATCGGGATAATCCACACTTTGAGCTGAATGGGTGCCAACGTCAATGAAAGCCGCCCCTTTATCCTCTAAATGTTTTTTTACCGCCTCTTTAAGCTCGTAGCCGCCGTGATCCGCTGCCAAAACTATCATTTTTGTCTCTCCCTCAACTCTTGTTCTGCCTGTGTCAAACGCAGATAACTAGGGGTCAGCTCAAAGTGGGTGACCGCCGTCTCCTTTTGCGCCAAAAGGCAAGCGCCTAGTGCGATACAGGGCAGTTTAACGGAATGTTTTTTAACATTATGAAATTTTTCGTATCTATTATAGCACAAATCGCTGCCATCTCCAACAAAAAACACATTTTCTTGGCAATTTTCCACAAATTCTGCTAAATCGTCCACCAAACAGCAGCAATCCTCCTGCACCATCCTACCATTTTCGGTGATGTTGCAGTAGACTTGGTTGCGCCTAGCGTCAAAGCAAGCTATAGTTACACCCTCTAGCCCTGCCGCCTTTGCCATGGCGGTTAAGGAGGAAACTCCCACACAGGGGGTATTGGCGGCGCTCGCCATCCCCTTTACTAGCCCTAAGCCTATTCTAATACCGGTAAAGGAGCCGGGGCCTACCGTCACCGCAAACAGGTCAACGCAACTTATATCCAAAGCGCACACCGACAAAGCAGCCTGCACCATGGGCAAAAGGTTTTGAGAATGGGTGATGGTGGTATTTTGCACCGCCGTATATATGGCCTCGCCCTCTCGGGTTATGCACACGCTGCTTTGGCGTGAGGAGCAATCTATTCCTAAAACTATCATAGCAATTCCGCTCCGTCTATCTTTATTATTCTAGTGTCTTCCCCTGTCTTTTCAAAGCTGACGGTGACGGTGCTTTGGCTGAAAAAATCCTTTATATTCTCCGACCATTCCACGGCGATTATTCCGTCATAGTTTAGGTAGTCATAAAACCCAATGTTATAAAGCTGTTCCTCGCTTTCAATGCGGTACATATCAAAATGGTACAGGCTCAATGGGCTGCCGATATACTCATTGACGATGGCAAAGGTGGGGCTAGTAGCCGTGGCTTTTATCCCAAGACCGTCACACAAGCCCTGACAAAAGGCGGTTTTACCCATGCCAAGACCCCCTTCGAAAAAAATTATATCATGGTTTTTCAGCCGTTGCCCCAGTGACCTTGCCAACGCTACCGTATCTTGTTTTGAATTGCTTATATATTTTTCCAAAATATCACCTCATTAAAATTTCACCTTTAAATATACCATAAAATACTGTAATATACAATTATTAACTTGTGAAATAGTGGATTTTACGTTGAAAATATGGTATACTTATAAGAAATTTGGTTTCAAAGGATGGACATTTGCTTGAAAAATAACACAGCGTTTAAACAATTTCTTGAACAGACAGATTTTGTATTTCTTTCCATGTGTGGGCTGTGCAGCGGAATTTCCGTGTGCGCCATATATGCCATATATAAAACCATGAATGCTATCGAATCCCCAAAGGTTGCTTTGGTTCAGCTATTGGCTAGCCTTGCCGGAATTGCCATCGCCATTTTGCTGTCCATTATCGACTACAAGGAGCTGTGCGAGTGGTTTCAATTTCATTCTGCGGCGGTGTATCTTTTAATGATATTGACAGCGTTTATCGGCTTTGCCCCTCCGGGCACCACCAACAAGGCGTGGATTGCCCTGCCATTTGGGTTGTCTTTACAGCCTAGCGAGCTATTAAAAATAAGCATGATTATAACCCTCGCCCACTTTTTGGACAAGTATCATGACAGCATTGACGAAATTAATGTGATGGCAAAGCTAGTGGGTATAGCGCTTATCCCCTTTGCCTTTGTTGCTTTTCAAAAGGACGGCGGCACAATGCTGGTGTATGCGCTCATAATTGCGAGTATGTTTTTTGCGGCAGGGGTTAGCTGGAAGCTTGTGGGAATGGGTATTGGCGGCGCATTTATTTTAAGCCCTATTCTGTGGTGGAAGATGGGTGACTACCAAAAAAACCGTATTCTTGCCCTGTTCAATCCGGATAGTCCGGAATTTAAAACAATTTTAGACCAGCAGAATTCCGGAGAAATTTCCATTGGGTCGGGGCAGCTTTTTGGCAAAGGCTTTTTTGCCAACAACCACAATGCTGTGCCACTGCCGCAAAATGATTTTATGTTCTCCTTTTTGGCGGAAAGTGTGGGCTTTATTGGCACCATACTGCTAATCTGCCTTATATTGGCAATTGCTTTTAGAATTTTATCTATATCACAGCGCTCAGTGGACTTACAGGGTTCGTATATCTGTGTGGGTGTATTTGCAATGCTGATATTTCAAAGCATAATCAACATCGGCATGAACCTTACGGTGCTGCCTGTTATCGGCATAACTCTGCCCCTATTTTCTGCCGGAGGGACGTCGGTAGTTGCCACCTACTGCGCCATAGGTCTTGTTTTGAGTGTGGCTAGGCACAATAAAAAAAGTTTGTTTTAAATGGTTAGGAGAATATTATGGATGTTTTTATAGCACGTCAACCAATATTCGACAAAAATGAAAAGCTTTACGCCTATGAACTTTTGTACCGTGACGGCGCAAAAGGGAATTTTGCCCAAGTTACCGACGGCAGCTTTGCCACCTCCTCCCTTGTGTCGGATGCTCTCACCGTTTTTGGAATGAGCACCCTAACCGACTCTAAGCCGGCGTTTATCAACTTTACCAAGCAATTGGTGATGGAGGATTTTGCCTTGGTGCTACAGCCACAAGAGGTTGTCATTGAGCTTTTAGAGGATATCCAGGTGGACACTGCGCTGGTTACAAAGGTACAATATTTAAAGAAAAAGGGGTATACTATCGCCCTTGATGACTATGTGGGAGATGAATCTTTTGACATTCTTTTGCCCCTAGCAGATATAATTAAAGTGGATTTTCAGCTTTTAACCGAGGAGGAGCGAAAAGCTATTCCCTTGCGATTGAAGAGCCGCAAGGTTAAGCTTTTAGCGGAGAAGGTGGAGAGCTATGCAGAGTTTAAAAACGCCGTGTCCTATGGGTATTCTCTATTTCAAGGGTACTTTTTCGCACGCCCTAAGATGCTGTCGAAAAAATCCGCCAATGTTTCCGCCTCCACCTGTGTGAAGATTTTAAATGAGCTTAGCGAAACAGAGCCACGCATAGATCGAGTAGCGAAACTGGTGCAATCGGATGCTGTGCTCACCTACAAGTTGTTTCAGATGATGAGCACCTTGAAATATTATCGTGGCTTTGCTATCAACACGGTTATGAACGCCCTTGTTCGCTTGGGCTTTTCCGAGACACGGCGCTGGACGGTGCTTATGATGGCAAAGGAAAACAACAACGGAAAATCCGATGAGCTAATTAAAATCGCCTATATCCGTGGAATTTTTATGCAGCGCCTTACCGAAATCAGCGGGTCGCCAAGTCGCAGTGACGATGCATTTTTGCTGGGAATGTTCAGCTTTATGGACGTGATAATGGAAACGCCGATGGAGGACATTTTAAAGGATCTCACACTGCCACGAGACATTGTTGCCGCTCTGCTTAACACCCAAGACAATGTTTTAAAGCGCATTTTAGACTTTGTAAAGCAATATGAATGTTGCAGCCGCTCAGACGCCGTGGCAACTATGGACAATTTGGAATTGGACATGGAAGAAATTTTGAGTTTATACATAGAGTGCCTATTCGAGGCAGACAGCCTGTTTAAAGAGTTGGTG
>JAVWUR010000146.1:0-4401 GCA_036667055.1 Oscillospiraceae bacterium | reverse complement strand
ACACTAGCTTCCCAAGCTGGATATGAGGGTTCGATTCCCTTCACCTGCTCCACGAAAATTAGATTAGAACAGATGCGTTGCTGCATTTGCTTTAGTCTAATTTTTTTGTTATACTGCAATTAAGATTATTTCCCATCGGACGAATAATCCAAGACGAAATACAAAATATCACAAACCGTTATGTTGGGGTTAAAATTGACAAATATGTCATTATGCCAAACCATATTCACCTCATTATTTTGTTAGAACGGCAAGAGCAGAGCCCTTGCCCTACAATTTGTTTTGTTAGAGCGGCAAGAGCAGAGCCCTTGCCCTACAAGCCCTACAATTGGGGATATCGTTTGCGTGATAAAATCAATTTTTATAGCAGGCTTAGCAGGGCATTTCTCGCTTTGTGTCCTGTTCATTTTGGCGTCTATTTGATATACTTTTTTTAAAAGGAGGGGAATAATTCAATGAACCAAGAAAAAATAGGAGAGTTTCTAAAAACGCTCCGAAAAGAAAAAGGGCTTACACAGGAACAAATTGCTGAAATTGTAAATGTATCAAACAGAACAATCTCACGATGGGAAAATGGCAACAATATGCCGGATTTAGATGTTTTAATACAGCTATCCGATTATTACAAAATTGAACTTCGTGAAATTCTCGACGGCGAAAGGAAGAGTGAGGATATGGATAAAAAATCGGAGGAAACTATATTAAAGGCAGTGGATTATACAAATACCGAAACGGAACGATACACAAAAAAAGTGAACAGGCTACTGACGTTCGGGGCAATACTTTGGATTTCAGCTCAAATTATCGAGCATACAGGGCTTGTAGAGATTTATGCCATGAGTGCCATATCGGAATTTGCTCAGGGAGCCACTAGCGGTATGTTGATTTTTGGATTGATTGTAACCAGTCGGTACGGGAAAAGAATAAAAGCGTTTAAGCACAGATTAATAAACAGGCAACAGTAAAATTTCCTCCACCTGAAATATCCCATATTTTAGCTACAATAATAATTTTTTAGCGTTATAATTACAGCGTTATAAATTTTCACGGTAGCGATAGGCAGTCCATTGACGTTTTGCCGTAAGCCATGGGGTGAGTGGACACGTCCCTTCACATCAAATCTCACCACAGAACTTACTTTGTAAATTAACCTTTACATCAAATCCCCTATGGTGACTTGGCTTGTGCATTGACTTTACGGCTTTATTATGTTACACTTAACACGGTTTTACAGGGCAGGAATATTAAAATTTACCAGCGAGGAGAATTTCACATGAATGGTTATCTACTATTATCCGACCGGCGGGAGGCTAACACTGTTGTTCGTAAGTATGCAATATCATTATTGGAATTCGATACGCTATTACAGCGTAATAGTAGGTAATTAGGCAAAACGCACTTACTGTTTTGCACTTGTACTCGTTTCCCATAAAAATTGATATTGAAGACCACGGACAGCATTGCTATGCCCGTGGCCTTTTTTTTCGGGGCCGCTTGCTTTCTTTTCGGGAAAGTAAAAGGCCTTTTTATTATGCTAAAAATCAATATATAGGAGATATTATTATGCGTGGAACAGATATGTGCTTGGCGTTCGGATTGGATGTCATTTTTGAACAAGCAGAATTTAGAATTGAAAAACAGGACAAGGTTGGAATTATTGGCGTTAACGGTGCGGGGAAAACTACACTTTTCCGTGTGCTTTTGCAGGAGCAGGAGCTAGACAGGGGAAAAATATCCATTGATAATGCTCGAATTGGCTATCTTCCCCAAGAAATTACCCTTGATGATAGCGAGCTGACCGTTTGGGACTATTTACTAGAGGGGCGTCCAATTCAAAAATCCGAGGAAGAGCTGGATAAAATTTACGCAGCACTTGCCACCGAGAGTGACGAGCAGCAGGCGTTGCTTACAAGAATGTCGGAGCTACAGGAAATACTGGAGTATTATGATTGTTACAAAGCCGAAAATATTTTGCTTGAAATTATAGACAGCATGGGGATTGATGGGGAATTGTTGGAGATGCCGCTGAACAATCTATCGGGCGGTCAAAAATCTAAAATCGCCTTTGCTCGAGTGCTCTATTCCAAGCCCGAAATACTGCTTTTGGACGAACCGACTAACCATCTGGATATATCCACACGAGCATTTGTGACGGAGCATTTGAAAAACTATAAGGGGATGGTGCTGATTATCAGCCATGATATTGACTTTTTGAACAGCATTATCAACAAGGTGATGTTTATTAATAAAGTTACCAAGAAAATTTCCATATATGACGGTGACTATCATGTATATGAAAAAAAGCACGCACAGGAGCTGAAATTGCGAGAATGTGCAATTGTTCATCAAGAAAGGGAAATTAAAGTGCTGTCTGATTTTGTGCAAAAAGCACATCAGGCAAGCCGAACCAACCACCATCTAAAACAGCTAGGCATAGAGCGTGCCGCAAAGCTTGAAAAAAAGAATAGGGAGCTGCAAGTCCGAGACAGGGTATATAAACGAGTGAGAATGGATGTTCAACCCAAAAATGAAGGTGCCAAAGTCCCACTGGAGGTGGAAAATTTAACATTTGCTTATCCCGACCGCCCCTATCTGCACAAAGACCTGTCCTTTGCATTGCAGGGCAAGGAACGATTTTTGGTGGTGGGGGAAAATGGCGTTGGTAAATCGACGCTTTTGAAACTGTTAATGGGAATTTTAACCCCCGAACAGGGGCGTGTTCGCTACAATCCCAAAACAGAGATTGCATACTATGCGCAGGAATTAGAGCTTCTAGAGCAGGGCAAAACTATTTTAGAAAATGTGGACTCACCGGATTATTCCCAGTGGCAGCTTCGCACGGCTCTTGGCAATTTTCTGTTTTATGACAATGACGTATTCAAAAAAGTGGAAACGCTCTCACCGGGCGAAAAAGCGAGAGTTGCCCTGTGTAAGGTGCTACTGCAAAAAGCCAATTTACTGGTTTTGGACGAGCCAACAAACCATCTAGACCCCGAAACGCAGGAGATTATCGGCGGAAATTTCAATGTTTATACCGGAACAATCATCGCCGTTAGCCACAATCCCTCCTTTGTGGAGCAGATAGGAATAAGCCGAATGTTAATTTTGCCCTCCGGACGGATTGAGGAATATTCCAAAGAGCTGCTGGAACACTATTATGATATCAATACCCCACAGGAGGAAAAGGAGCTGACAGGAAATCGGTGGTAGAATAGGAAATACGCCGGCTGCCACAGCAAATAAAATGGGAGCAATTAAAGCTCTGTCCATTTTAGAATAGCGTTTTAGATAAAACTTGTCACCCTGTTATTTCTATGATATTATTACAATAAGAATATATAATACGAGGTGAAAAGGGTTTGTATGAGATAAGGCAGGGGGAAAAATCTGACATAGAGGCAATTGTTAAAGTCTACAATTCCAACATTAAATTTTTGGCAAATCATTTGGGGGTGGAAAGCGTTGACAGTGAGTTTATTTTTGAGGAAATGCAGGAGATGAAGGGTATGGGGTTTGTATCCTGTGTTATTGTCGGGCCGTCAACGGACGCAATTGTGGGAGTGCTTGATTATAAGCCGGATAACGCAGTGTATCTTTCTCTTATTATGATTGATTTAGAACATCAAAAATGTGGGACAGGCGGGGCTGTTTACAAGCAATTTGAGGAAGATATGAAACGAAGGGGTAAAGCCGCCATTCGCATTGATGTAGTAAATGATTATACCGGCAATGTTGTGGGATTTTGGGAAAAACAAGGCTTTATTCCCAAAGACGAAATCCAATTAAGCTGGGGGCAAAAACAGTCGACAGCAGTTGTTATGACAAAAAATCTTGCATAATGTGAAATAAGAGATGTCACCCACCGACCACCGCCCACACCGACCACCGCCCACACCGCCCACACCGCCCACACCGCCCACACCGCCCACACCGCACCGCCACACCACACAGCCACACCTACCATCAACCATCTAGCCGGTTAATAAACAGTTGTGCTATGGGCGTTTGCCTTTATTTTAAACAGAGGAAACTATGAAAAAATTATTTTGTGAAATATCACCCTTTACATATAAAATATCCGTGGCAAAGTGCCGCTTGCTTCGCCATCTAGAGGATTTACGCTCTCATGAAAAGTTTGCAAAAACAAAATCCTCAGAGCTGCTGCCTGTATTGGTGTATAAAAACAACTCATTAATACGGCGAACGCTGGGGAATGTTGATATGACCTTGCAGGAAAACAAGGCGGTTAACTTGGCACTGGCAGCACCTAAAATAGACAAAATCCTCATTAAAAAAGGTGAGGTGTTTTCCTTTTGGCAGCTGGTGGGGGAGTGCTCGGCAAAAAAAGGCTTTAAGGACGGGCTTACCATCGCCAAGGGCGCACCCTCCCATGATATCGGG
>JAVWUR010000145.1:0-4408 GCA_036667055.1 Oscillospiraceae bacterium | reverse complement strand
CCTGTGTGCTTAACACCGACATAAAAACAACCCCTGATGTGGGCGCAATAGAGTATACCCTCTATAACCCACTGGGAGTTGCCTGTGCCGGTGGGCGTGCTCTGTGCGAAAACGGCTGTGCAGACATCTGCGTCTCGGACAATGACGGCTTTCTGTGGAGCGCTGAAATCCCAAATTTATACCGTCTTATTCTCCGTGTTTACACACGCAATGGCGCTCTATCTGAAGTTGTCCCCCAAAAAATCGGCTTTAGAAAAATTGAAATCAAGGATAATATTTTGCTTATAAATGGCAAACGGCTAGTGTTTTACGGTGTAAATCGCCATGAATTTTCCGCCCGCAACGGTCGTGCCATCGGCCGTGAGGAGATGGAGTGGGATATTCGCTTTTTAAAACAGAACAATTTTAATGCCGTTCGCACCAGCCACTACCCCAACAACAGCCTTTGGTACGATTTGTGTGATGAATACGGCATCTATCTGATTGACGAGGCTAACCTTGAAACCCATGGCACTTGGCACCTTCAAAAGTTTGAGCACACATTACCGGGCGCTTTTCCACAGTGGAAACTTGCCTGTATCGACCGTGCAAACTCAATGCTACAGCGAGATAAAAACCATTCCAGTGTGGTGGTTTGGAGCATAGGAAATGAGTCCTATGGCGGCAAAACTTTATTTGAAATGAGCGAATTTCTAAGAGAAAATGACGGCACACGTCCGGTGCATTACGAGGGCGTTGCCAATGACCGCAGCTACCCTGATACCTCGGATTTTGAAAGCCGTATGTATGCAACGGTGGACATGGCGGAAGAATATATGTCAAACCATCCAAAAAAGCCGTATATTCTTTGTGAATACTCCCATTCCATGGGCAACTCCACAGGGAATTTGTTTAAATATACTGACCTTGTGGATAAATATTCCTGCTATTGCGGCGGCTTTATTTGGGATTACATCGACCAAGCCATCTTGACCAAGGATAGCTTTGGCAAGGATTATCTTGCCTTTGGCGGCGATTTTGGCGACCGTCCCAGCGACTACAACTTTTGCACCAACGGCTTGGTTTATGCCGACCGAACCCCCTCCCCCAAGGTGCAGGAGGTGAAATACCTTTATCAGCCCTATGTGATAACTCCTGATGAAACCGGTGCCACCATAAAAAGCCGCTATCTGTTCAACGATGGCAGTGATTGCTTGCTCGTCTATTCACTTTTGAAAAATGGCTATGAGGTGAAGAGAGAAAGCTACCATTTTGAGCAAATTCCGGGCAGTGAAATGCACTATAATTTTTTTGAAAATCTACCTGCGGACAGCGGAGAATATTCTTTAAATGTGTCAATAGTGCTTGCCGTGGACAGTCCTTATGCCCCTTGCGGCCATGAGGTTGCCTTTGGACAAAAGGTGTTTACCATTGGCAATTTGCCCGAAAATCTTCCATCAGTGCCTGCGCAGATAATCGACGGAGACTTTACTTTTGCGGTGGTGGGGGATGATTTTTCCATCCAATATTGCAAAAAACTTGGTCGTTTAAATTCTCTAAAGTATAATGATGTAGAATTTATACAAAGCCCTCTACATACCCTTTTGCCCAACTTTTGGCGTGCACCAACCGATAATGACGAGGCAAACGGGCTAAAATCTCGTTCCGCTTGTTGGAAAATTGCCAGCCAATACAGTACCTTGGAGAGTGTTAAATGCGAGGAAATGGATGGCTGCGGAGTTGTTACCGCCCTATATAACCTTGGAAATGGCACAAGCTGCACGTTGGTACATACCATTCACGGGGACGGTTCCATTGATGTTTGCGAGAGCTATAGCGGCAAGGAAAACCTGCCGGAGCTGCCCTGCTTTGGCGTGAGCGTTAAACTCCCCCCTACCATAAAGAACATTAACTACTATGGCTATGGCCCTATGGAAAACTACATCGACCGCTGTAAAGGGGCACGCCTTGGGGTTTTCTCCACCACCCCTCAAGACTCCTTGTCCGGCTATGTTATCCCACAGGAATGTGGTAACCATACCGGCACAAGAAAAGTTACCCTCACTGACGATGGTGGCAATGGGATTGTTGTTACAAGCGACCTGCCTTTTGAGTTTTCCGCCCTGCCCTATACCTGTCACGAGCTGGAAAACGCATATCGCACCTTTGAGCTGCCGCCAATATATGCAACGGTTCTGCGGCTAAATATGCGTCAAATGGGCGTTGGCGGCGATGATACCTGGGGGGCTAGAACTCATCCGGAATTTTTAATACCCTCAAAGGAGGACATGACCTTTAGCTTTACCATCCGCACTGCAAAATAACATAGCTAGCTATAAATTAGAGCAAGAATAAGCCGCACTCCAAAAAGTTTAAACAGTACTGTTTACTGCTTATAACCTTTTAGGGTGCGGCTTATTTTGATGGGATTTTTTTTATAGAGCGGCGGTTAGCCCTCAGCTCACTGGGCAAAATTTCTGTAAAGTGATATTTATATGAATAATATTGACTTACTGGTCTGTTTGTGGTATATTGCAATTAACAGACCAGTAGGTCTATTTTATGGAGGTATCGGATGAAACGAGACGAAAAGAATTTACTAAGTCGGCGCAAAATTTTAGACAGCGCTTTCCAAGAGTTTGGTCAGCAGGGCTATGGACTAAGCTCCATCAACAACATCTGTACGGAAGGTGACATTTCAAAGGGAATTATTTACCACTATTTTAAGGATAAGGATGAGTTGTACCTTGTTTGTATAAGAGAGCTTTTTGACAGCTTGACGGAGCATCTACGCAAGGAGCTTTCCCATGTCGATGGAACAAACGAGGTTAGATTGGAAGGATATTTTGAGGCAAGGCTTCGATTTTTTCACAAAAATCCGCTGTATCATAAACTATTCTGTGATGTAATTGTTGCACCGCCTGCCCATTTGGCACAGGCAATCTCGGAAATAAAGGCAGATTTTGATGCGCTGAACATTTCGGTGCTCACCGAGCTTTTACAATCGGCAAAGCTGCGCTCTGATGTGACCATCCAAAGTGCGGTGGAGACCTTTCGGCTTTATCAGGATTTTGCAAATGCACGGTATCAAATGGAGCCTGACGGAGCACATGACCTTGATAAACATGAAAAAATATGCAAGCGCTCTCTCAGCATCCTGCTGTATGGCGTAATAGAAAGAGACGATAACGAAAATGAGTAATGAGAAAACCACCCCAAAAAAATCCCTGCTGTCCGATGTAGCGCCCTCCAAGGCAATTGTAAATCTGGCGATTCCTGCCACAATTGCACTTTTGGCTAAGGCTGTTTACAACATTGTAGACACCGCTTACATCGGGCTTTTAGACAGCGAAGCCGCACTGGCAGCGGTGGGTGTTACCCTGCCATTGCTTTTGATTTTTGTATCTATAGAGAATATTTTTGCCGCCGGTGCAGCGGTTTTGGCAGGGCGGCAGCTTGGTGCAGGGGATAAAAACGGTGCCAACACCACTGTTTCCACCATTGTTGCGGCATCTACCCTAATTGGCGGACTTCTATGCGTGGGCGGTATTATTTTTATGGAGCCGTTGCTGCGTGCCTTTGGTGCCTCCGAGGCGGTTATGCCCCTCGCCAAGGATTACGCCTTCTGGATGTTCATCGCCGCCCTTGCAAATCTTCCTGCACAGAGTCTAAACTGCGCCGCACGAGCAGAATCCTCCGTGAAAATTTCCACCATCGCCGTCATCACCGGTGCTGTGCTAAACGTCATTCTCGACCCGATTTTTATGTTTGAATGGGGTCTTGATATGGGCGTGGAGGGTGCGTCCCTTGCGACCACCGTCTCACAGCTTGTCACCTTTGCAATCTTGGCGTGGTTCTATCTCAGCGGAAAATCCATCATCAAGGTAGGCGTTAAATACATTAAACCCACAGTCAAGCTGTTTAAGGATGTAATACTTATCGGCATACCCACGGCAGTCATTCAAATCTGTCTTGCGGTTGCCACCTCACTCACAAATATAGCGGCTGCCACACTGCCCGACAGCGACCTAATCATTGCAGCATATGGCGTGGTACAGCGGCTGGTCTTGATTGGCTGTTACGTCATAATGGGCTTTATGCAAGGGTATCAGCCGGTAGCCTCCTACGCTTTCGGCGCAAAAAATGAAAACCGTTTTCACGATTGTGCCCGTTTTGCACTAAAGTCCACATTGCTTTTGTCGGTTATTGTTGCCGCCGTCTATATCCTGCTTGCACAGCCGCTTATCATGCTATTTAACCGCAACCCCGCCGTGGTAGAATATGGCTCTCGCCTGCTCATTTCTCAGGTGGCGCTTTATCCGGCATTTGGATTGTGCTACATGATGACTATTACCTTTCAAACCATTGGCGCATCGAAATTCGGACTGTTTCTTTCCACCATCCGCCAAGGAATTTTTTACATCCCCTG
>JAVWUR010000144.1:0-4452 GCA_036667055.1 Oscillospiraceae bacterium | reverse complement strand
TGTAGTAGGCCCAATGGATTTAATTCCACTGCTTTGGTACCAAGGACTATTGGCAGTATTTATGATTCTCTCCGTTTACATTCCATTTGCTGACGGCGTTTTCAAAAAGGCACCATGGGATTGGGACAAAAAGGCTAAGGAAGAAGTCGAGGCATAGTTTTATAAAAAATCAAATCGGCAGGGATAAAACCTTGCCGATTTTTTTGGAAGAGTAAAGCCGATTTTTCATGTAGAAAATTAGAGGATAATTTTGTGCAGTATGCTAGTTAAAATTCGATAATTACGGTAAAAGTTTGCCGTCGGTGCACAGGTGTAAGCCGCCGGCGTATATATGGTTTTTTTATAAGCAGTTAGCTAAAAAACGTATAGTTTTACAAGTGAATATAAATGGTACACTGTGTTGCAAAAGAGTTGTTAATGTATTATACTTAAAAATGGGCGCTGGGTTATAGGCTATATAAGCTTAGGTTGTCACACTGCCCAAAGCAAAATTTAATACTGCAATTTTAAATTGTTGTAGATAAGAGATGTATAGCGAGAGATTAAAAAATTCATTGCTGTACGAAAATTGTAGAAAATTCGAAAGGGGACATACAATGAAAAAACTAACAGAAATCCGCTGGCATGGACGTGGCGGACAAGGTGCAAAAACAGCTTCACTACTGCTTGCTGACGTTGCATTCAGCACAGGACTTTACATTCAGGGCTTCCCGGAATATGGTCCGGAGAGAATGGGGGCTCCTATCACGGCTTACAACCGCTTGAGCGACGAGCCGCTGAGAGTACACTCCAACATATACGAGCCAGACTTTGTTGTGGTTGTTGACGAGACATTGATTGAATCAGTTGACGTAACAGCAGGCCTAAAAAAAGAGGGCGCAATTATCATCAATACCGCAAAGGACCCAAAAGATGTTTTGCCACTTTTAAAGGGCTATGAGGGCAAGGTTTACACCATTGACGCAGCAAAAATTTCCGTGTCAACTATCGGTAAAAACATCCCTAACACACCAATGCTTGCAGCAGTTGTAAAAGCAAGTAAAATTATGGCAGACGAGCCATTCCTAGAGAATATGAAATCATCCCTTAAACATAAATTTGCATCAAAGCCGGAAGTAATCGAGAGCAACATGAGAGCACTTGAAATTTCCCTCAAGGAGGTAAAGCTTTATGAAAGATAATTTAATGAAGAACATTACACCGGAAAACAAATGGAATGAATTAACACCCGGTGGTATGGTTTACGGCAGCGGCAACTCCGAGCACTTTAACACAGGTGAGTGGAGAACAGCTATCCCAACATTCATCGAGGACAAATGTAAGCAATGCTTGCTGTGTGTTCCCGTTTGCCCCGATTCAGCTATTCCAGTTGTAGATTCAAAACGTCTTGACTTTGATTTCGAGCATTGCAAAGGCTGCGGTATCTGCTACAAGGTTTGCCCATTCGACGCAATCACATTTAAAAAGCTTGGCGAATAGGAGGATAAATATATGGCTATCAGAGAAAGATTATCCGGCAACGAAGCCGTTTCAATAGCAATTAGACAAATCAATCCGGATGTAATGCCGGCGTTCCCAATCACACCATCTACGGAAATTCCGCAGTTTATCTCACAGTACATAGCAAACGGCTCCATCGACACCGAGTTTATCAATGTTGAATCCGAGCACAGCGCAATGTCTGCCTGTATCGGTTCACAAGCGGCAGGTGCCAGAACAGTTACAGCTACCTCTTCTTGCGGCTTAGCACTTATGTGGGAGCTTTTGTATGTGGCTGCATCTTCAAGACTGCCTCTTACAATGTGCTGCATAAACCGTGCACTTTCCGGCCCTATCAACATCAACAACGACCATAGTGACTCTATGGGTGCTCGTGATGCAGGCTGGATTCAAATTTACGCAGAAAACGCACAGGAAGCATACGATAACTACATTCAATGTGTTAGAATTGCAGAGCACAAGGATGTTCAACTGCCAGCTATGGCTTGCCAAGATGGTTTTATCACCAGCCATGCAGTGGAAAATATTATGCTGCTTGAGGACGATCTAGTCAAAGAGTTTGTTGGCGAATACACCCCTGAAAAATATCTTTTGAACACAAAAGAGCACGTTTCAATGGGGCCTTACGATATTGCTGCTTACTATATGGAGCACAAATATCAACAAGCTGTTGCACTTGAAAATTCAAGAAAAGTTATACTTGACGTTGCTGCTGATTTTGAAAAAATCTCCGGCAGAAAATATGGTATGATTGAAGAATATAAGATGGAAGATGCAGATTATGGCATGATAATCATCGGTTCATCCGCTGGTACTGCTAAAGCTGCCATTGACGAAATGAGAGAGGACGGCGTTAAAGTTGGTCTTATCAAGGTTCGTGTATTCCGTCCTTTCCCAGCACAGGAAATACTTGCAGCTCTTAAAAACGTAAAAGGCGTTGTCATTATGGACAAGGCTGAAGGCTACACAGGCAACGGCGGCCCAATGGGTGCTGAAGTTCGTGCAGCAATGTACGGCAGAAGTGATGCAAAAGCTATCAACCTTGTATATGGTCTTGGCGGACGTGACGTGAGAGTCGAATCCATCAAAGAAGCGTACGGCAAAATCATAGACGTAGTCAAAACAGGTGTTGTTCCTTTCGGATACGAATACCTTAGTTTAAGAAAGTAGGAGGTATTGATAATGGCTTATAATTTTAAAGAAGAAATGAATAAACCTGAGCGTTTGTCCGGCGGACACAGACTTTGTGCGGGCTGCGGTGCAGGTATCGCTGTAAGAGGCGTTTTGAGAGCATTGAAACCAGAAGATAAAGCGGTCATCTGCTCCGCTACAGGCTGTCTTGAAGTTTCAACCTGCTTGTACCCATACACATCATGGAACGATTCTTTCATCCACTCCGCATTTGAAAATGCTGCTGCTACAATCAGCGGTGCAGAGACAGCTTACTACGCACTGAAAAAACGTGGCAAGATGGAAGACACCTTTAAATTCATCGCATTCGGCGGCGACGGCGGCACATATGATATCGGATTCCAGTCACTTTCCGGTGCTATGGAGCGTGGACATGATATGGTTTACGTTTGCTATGATAACGGTGCTTACATGAACACAGGTATTCAGCGTTCATCCGGCACACCAAAATATGCTGACACAACTACATCTGCAACAGGCAAATGCTCACCCGGCAAGTCACAAATCAGAAAAGATTTGACAGAGGTTATTGCCTCTCACCACATTCCTTACGTTGCACAGACAACCTTTATGGGCAACTTTAAAGACCTGCACGAAAAAGCAGAAAAAGCTATCTACACAGGTGGCTCTGCATTCCTAAACGTGCTTGCTCCATGTCCTCGTGGCTGGAGATACGCAACAGAGGATATGATGGACATTACAAAGCTTGCAGTTGAAACCTGCTACTGGCCTCTTTACGAGGTTGTAGACGGCGTATACAAGCTTACCTACAGACCTAAAACAAAACAGCCAATTGAAAACTTCTTGAAACCACAGGGTCGCTTTAAGCACCTGTTCAAGAAGGGCAATGAGGCTCTTATTGCAGAAATTCAAGCTGACGTTGACAAACGCTGGGCAGAATTGTTAAAGCTTTGCGGCGAAGAGCTGTAATAGCATAGCAATAAAAATAGCATAACAAAAACGCAACTCTTGACGGGGTTGCGTTTTTTTGTGGATATTGTGGGTCAGTGCATAAAAACAGGCGGTGAGGACGCTTTTTGTAAAGCATCGTTCACCGCCATTTATTTTTGGCTCTATAATAAGGCTCTATAATAGATGTTGGGGTAACACAAATAGAGCCGTTTTTTAGAAATACAGGCTGTTTTCCGGAAAGGTATCCTCATTGGTCACACGGACGCACAGCTTTTTCAAGGTGGAAAAATCCCCTGTTCTGAGCATTACCGAGGAGTGCAAATCCGCCCCACGGAGCTTTGGCAACTGGTCTAGAGCCATTGCCGCCATAGGGTTAGTTGTCACCGACACGGTGAGTGCTAACAGCACATCATCCAGCTTTAAAGCGGAGGTGCGAGAGCCAAGAACATCTCGCTTTAAGGTCAAAATAGGCGCTAATACATTGGGTGGTATAAGCTTTATCTTGTCATTTATTCCGCACAGGTGCTTTATGGCATTTAGTGTGGCACTGCTGGTAGCAGACATTATATCCGATGCCTTGCCTGTGATTATTGTGCCGTCACATAGCTCATATGCCACCGAAGCAACCCCGCTTTTCTTCGCTTTTTCAAGGGCAGGTGCAACACAGGGACGGTCGATAGAGGGGGTCAATTTAAGCTGATTTAGTATATTTTCCAGCTTTTCTACCGTGCTGTGACCCACTCTGCCCATTTTGTAGTCGCTGAGGGCGGTGTAGTACCGTGCGATAACCTCTTGCTTTGCGGCGTAACAGGCGGCATCATCATCAATGATGGCGTAGCCTGCCATATT
>JAVWUR010000143.1:0-4483 GCA_036667055.1 Oscillospiraceae bacterium | reverse complement strand
CACAATGACAATTAGCTGTATACCCATTATAACCCAGCTCCATGCATTGCCTAAATTCATTGTCCACGAGGAAATGCCTTTTCTCCGCACAAAAATATTAGTGTCCTTGCTATTGCAATATATTCTTCCAGACATATGTTGCCATACTTCTTCTTGCGTATATTTTCTTTTCACGATAATTCTCCTGTACCTAATATAAATAATATTTAAGCCACAATTATAAGCTAAAAAGAAAAGGTTGACAAGTTTCATCTCTGAAATTTGTCAACCTAGATGGTGGAGATGATCAGACTTGAACTGACTACCTATACGTTGCGAACGTATCGCTCTACCAGGTGAGCTACACCCCCAAAATATTTGCTAATATATTACCATAATATGATACCACAAAGAATTGTATTTTACAAGAGCAATTTTGAAAAATATAAAAAATTTCAGTTTATTTTACCCCTATTCTATGGCAAATATTTTTTGGGTTTAGTCAAATTATAGCTTTCTTCAATCATCGAAAAAAGCTCCTTTTCAGGCACGTCCCCACCTAAAGTCACCGTGTTCCAATGAGCCTTATTCATATGCCAGCCGGGAGCAACATCCTTGTACACACTGCGCAAAAAATCCGCTTCCATTGGCTCACATTTTAAATTTATGCAAAGCTTTCCTCCCATTTCAAAAATCAGTGCAAACCATTTTCGATTGCGGCTATGGCGTATAATTGTGCTGTTTTTATCCTCAAATGGATAGTCCTCCACCGCACCTAAATAGGAAAGACAATGCTCTATAAGCTCTGATCGAGTCATCATTTTTACCTGTTACCCATTTTTTATATTATCAAGCATCTTGCGCAGCACAGCATTATATGTGGTAAGCTCTTGCTGAGGGATGTCACGGGTTGCATCGTTTCGAAATTTCTCCGCAACAGATAGCATCTCCGTCTCCACCTTTTCCCCACTGGGGGTGAGCTTTAGGATTTTAAGGCGTTTGTCATCCTCACTGTTAATTCTGGTAATCCACCCAATAGCTTGAATTCTATCCAACAAGCGAACAACAGTTGGCTCCTTTAACGACATTTTGTCAGCCAACTGCTTTTGTGTTATATCCTGATTTGTGTTGATGTAGTACAGTGCAATCCACTGGGTTCTCGTTATATTGTAGCAGTTAAGCCTTTTTTCAAAGCACTCTGCTAAAAGTTTTGCACTTCTGCTTGTAATACAAGCAATGCAATCGTCTAAATTAAACATACTACCCCACCTTTATTTCTTATTGATATTATTTTACCACAAACTTGGCAAAATTTCCACATTTTTAGCCGTCAAATAAGAAATTCACATAGTATCTTATAATTTATCCTGTTTTCTTTCCAAATACTCCTTTATGTAGCACCACACCTTATCTTCATCAAAGCACATTCCCACCAGTTCCTTTTCGCATTGGCTAAAATCATAAATATACAAGCTATCTGTATTTATTTTCATTTCTTGAATGTTGCCATCACGGCAGGATATATACACCGATACATTTCCAACGGGGTATTTTCTTTCTAGCTCTATACTAAAGGATGGCGACTGCCCATACAGCCATTGGTGGGAGGAAAGAAGCTTTTCCAAGGGTGCTGTAAAGTTTGTTTTGTCTATATACTCAATATTTTCGTGTGAAAGCACCTCTATAAATCCTTGTATCATCCTTTGAACAGTTATACTTTTGTCGATGGCTGCCAAATTCACCACTCGGCTTTGTACCGAGGATATCCCCTTGGATTTCAATTTCAGCTTGGAGGGAGTCAATGCCTTTGACAGCTTTTCGCCATCAACGTCTATGAGGATTGTCCCGTGGTACATATAGTTAATGCCGTCTATATAATAAGCGTGCCCCGAAAATTTCTCTCCCTTGTACAAAAGGTCATTTCTACCGCTAAATTCGCAAACTATTCCCAGCTTCGCAACCGCTGCCTGTACCAGCTGCAAAAATATTTCAGCCTTTCCCCCAACCGCCTTGGTGATAAAGGTGAAATTCAAATTTCCGGTATCGTGGTATACCGCCCCTCCACCGGAAAGGCGGCGCACCTGTTTAATTTGGTGCTCCGCCATGTATCCTAGGTCACATTCAGCATATAAATTTTGGTTTCTCCCCACTATAACGGAGGAACTATTCTGCCATAAAAATAAGTGAATATCCTCATCAGACGCTAAAAATAATTGATTTTCCGCCGCTATATTAAAATATGGATCAAGCTCTTTAGATATTATTATCTTGTTCATTACTGGTGCAACGCCCCAATATCAAAATTCATTGCCGCCTCGTGAATTACCTCGCCTGTGGTGGGATGTGGGAATATTGTCTTAACTATCTCCTGCTCGCTAAACCCATTTTTAACTGCCAAGGTCAAGGCGCTAATAAGTGATGATGCATCTGCGCCGATAATCGAGCCGCCAATAATTTTACCCGTGTCATTATTTTTTATTAGCTTGATAAACCCTCGTGGCTCATTCATGGTCAATGCTTTTCCATTGCCTGAAAAGTCAAATTTGCTAACTGCTATATTTAAGCTTTTCGCTCTTGCCTCGTCCTCATTTATCCCAACGCTGGCAATTTCAGGCGCTGTAAATATTACATTTGGCACAGCAGAATAGTCCATCTCTTGGGATTTTCCCACAATATTTTCCACTGCAACAATGCCTTGATGAGATGCTACATGAGCCAATTGAATGATGTTTGTCACATCGCCTATTGCATAAATATGCTCTACGCTTGTTGCCATATGTCCATCAACTTTTATTCCCCTATTGCGCTCGTTTGTCAAAACGCCGCTATTTTCTATGGACAGCCCCTCAATATTTGGCTCTCTGCCTATGGCTACCAGCACCTTGTCGCTCACAAGCAGATGCTCTCCTGATTTATCCTCATAGGTAATAACGCCCTTGCCATCTACAGCGCTTTGGATTTTCACCACCTTGGAGCCGGTGTAAATATGTATGCCACGCTCCCTTGCAATGTCCTCTATCTCCTTTGAAATATCCTTGTCAACCATGGTTAATAGCCTATCCATAAACTCAATCACATGGACATCAACCCCAAAGTTTTTATAGATAAATGCAAATTCCATTCCTATAACCCCACCGCCAATAACCACTATTGATTTTGGTAGCTCGGTACAGCTAAGCGCCGTTGTACTGTTTAACACAAATGGCAGGTCAATGCCGGGTATAGCAATTTTAGATATTTTAGAGCCGGTTGCCACAATTATATCCTTGGCTTTTATTGTGTAATTTTCCTGTCCTTCAACCTTCACGGTCTTGGCATCCAAAAATGCTGCATTGCCCACAATGACATTGATTTCATTTTTCTTCATCAAAAAGTCAATTCCGGAAACCAGTCTGTCCTTAACTTCATTTTTACGGCTTATAACTCGCTGCATATCAACAGAAATATCCCCTCCAAGCTCAATGCCAAAATGTGCTGCATTATGTGCGTTATGGCATATTTCCGAGGATTTTACCAAGGCTTTAGTTGGGATGCAACCCACGTTTAAACAGGTGCCCCCTAGCTGAGATTTCTCTACAAGTGTCACCTTTAACCCTTTTTTCGCCCCATATATCGCCGCCACATATCCCCCTGGCCCTGCCCCAAGCACAAGCAAATCCGTTGTCAGCTCCTTGACATTTTCGTGTAGCGTTACATTTTTATTCTCTGTAGCTGCCAACTGCTCGGGCTTAGCCTCCTCTATTTCAAACAGCTCTGCCCCACTGGCAACCTGCCCACCCTCTGTGCACAGCACCTTGGACACTGTACCATCGCAGGTTGTCTTTATTGGGCGGTTTCCCTTGCCTGTCTCCACCTGTGCCAATACGTCACCTGCCAACACCTTGTCACCCACACTTGCTGATACCTTGCCCACCGTGCCCATTTTACCACCGGGAATAGCTATCATTTTTATTATCACAATCTTTTCTCCTTGTTAACATGATAAAGAGCCTATTTTATTTAAAAAACAGGCTCTTTTTGTTTATATGTATTTGTTAGTCTATTACAGCGCCTGACAATATTAACTTCACGCCGTTGGCTAAGCAGTCACCTACTGGGCAGGTATTCTCGATAAACTTTGCAAATGCGTCAACCTTAGCTTGTGGCTCATTTGTCTTAAAGTGCATTGTGAAACGAATTTCTTGGAAACCATTTCTAACATCTGCAAGGCCCATAAATCCGTCTGGGTCTAAATCCCCTTCCAGCTCAACATGAAATTCTTCAAACTTAAAATCGTGTGCTGCGGCAAATGCACTTGCCACGATGGTCTGACAGGCGCCAAGAGCGCAAAGCAGTGCCTCAACTGGATTCATCGCCGCATTTGTTCCGCCAAGATCCTCCGGCTCATCCATAATGATTTTAAATCCTCTTGCGTTTGTCTCTACCTGCAAACCATCAGGTAATTTTTTTGCAGTTGCTTTAAAAGTTGTTAGCATAACAAATCTCCTTCTTTTTTAGTACTGGG
>JAVWUR010000142.1:0-4490 GCA_036667055.1 Oscillospiraceae bacterium | reverse complement strand
ATAGCGGCAAACAATTGCCCCCTCCGGCACCGATGCGGCAATTGCCGCGGCAACTCGGCGCAGGCAGTCGTCCCCTGCCACGTGCCCATATCTGTCATTAAAGGATTTGAATTTGTCCAAATCCATCATAATCACACCCATTGGAAGCCCGCCGGTGCTGGCTCTGCGGAACATTTCGTAATAGTTCTCTTGAAAGCTGCGGTGATTATACAGCCCTGTAAGCTGGTCGGTAATGCTTATTTTTTTAAGCTCCCCATTTAGCCTTTGTGCATCCGCTCGTGCAAAAGCTTCTTCCGCACGTATTCTGTTTACCTGCCAGCCAAACATAAAGGAAAAGAGCAGAACGCTGATTCCATTGAGCGTGTCCGATTCAAACCAATAGCTGTCCTTAACATAATAGCTTGCCATTATCACAAGTGCCGTGCAGAAGGTGGAAATGCTCATGGTAAGCATGGGTGGCAGGGTGAAAATCATAGAGGAAATAGTCAGCACCACAGCAAAAAGCAGCGCCGTTTCATCCTTACAATAAAACACACTGATATAGCCGGAGAGAGCTAGCATATGAAAGAGGTGCAGTGCGGTTAGGGTGGTACACACATTAGGCGGAAAATCCTTTTTTAAAAGCCAATTTATCAAAAACAAAAGCGCAATTTCGAAAATGGCAATCTGAATATAAATATTGAATAAGAATTTTGCGCCAAAGGGAGTAAAGGAGCTGGCAATGACGAATATACTGATAATCAGCATAAATATAGACATGCTCCGCACCGTGCGCAAATTGCTCCGACCAATCTCTTTCGAAAAGCGGTAAAAGTAAGTATCTTCTTTTTTGCAAGCACCTGTCAAATCAAGATATGCCAGGCGATAAAATAGTTTTTTGAATTTTTCTTTCATGTGGTTCACCCCAAGCTTTTCGCTATTTGTACCTGTTTTGGCACAGCTTATGCTATTAATACTTAAACTATACCACGAGAAGCGTCGGTAAAGTGTCGGACATTTATGTTTTTAAAAAAATAAGCGAAATTTGTATTTTCATGGAAATTCCCGACACTTTCTCGACACTCACTTTTATATAATAAAGAAAACCATGATTATTATGAAAAAATCAGTTGATGAGCCGAAAAACAGGGGGCAGAGTATAACCATGTATGAACAATATTTGGAAGAGTATCAAAACCGCTGGCAGAAGCGGATTGTAAAAACAAATTTTGTTGCGGCAACCGTTGTGCTTACATTTGAGATTGCCTATTATTTCATTTTGACCGCCATAGGTCTGCGTGACCAAACCTCCGCAGAATATATTCTGCTCTATATCCTTTTGCCCGCCGGAATTATCTATACCTCCTGCGCCATGGGCTGGTTCATTGTTTACCGCAGCCATCAAAGCGCCGAGGTAAAGTCGCTGGCGGCAATGCTCGCCATGGTGGCACTCTGCTCGACAGGCGCCTCGGTTCACAATATTTTTGGCGCCACCCTGTGCAGCTTTTTTGTGCCGCTATCTGTTTCTGTGGTATTTGGGAAAAAGCGAGTCACAAACATTGTGGGTATCATCTGTGTGGTCTGTGAGCTGATTGCTATGTTCGTTGCCAGCAAGGATCTACGGGGCAATGACCCATACTTTCCGCTAGACTGCCTTATGCTTTTTATTGTGTTTGGCATCGCATGGTACGCAACGCTGCTGATGATGAAAAACGAGCAGGAAAAGCAGGTTGAAATTAAACGTATGTGGCAATTGGAAAGCGAAATTGCCTATCGCAAGCGGGAGCAAGAGGAGCTGCGTCTGCGGCTGGAGCAGTACCAGATCATCATGGATCAGACCACCGACATTCTATTTGAATGGGATATTAGAAATGATGTGCTGAAATTTTCACCAAACTGGCGCAAAAAGTTTGGTTATGAAGCAATTGCCAGTGAAATAAGCGGACGCATTCCGCTCTCGGAAAATATTCACAAGGAGGATATGCCTGCCGTTGTAAAGATTATAAAGGACACGGAGGCAGGTATGCCCTACAGCGAAGCGGAATTCCGCATCAAGAACATCAAAGGACGGTACACTTGGTGTCGTGTCCGTGCCACGGCACAGTTTGACAGCGCAGGACGTGCGATTAAAGCGGTAGGCGTTATTCTGGACATCAACGACGAAAAGAATGAAAAGCAGAATTTGCAGAAACTGGCACAGCGTGACCCGCTCACAGGCATTTATAACAAGGCGGCAACCAACGCATTGATAACACGCCGCATGAGGGACTTTGATTTTACTGTGCTGCAAGCACTGCTGATTGTAGATATTGACTTTTTCAAATCGGTCAATGACACCTATGGACATATGGCAGGTGACAACCTAATTTCTGCGGTGGCAGCACAGCTTAAAAGCCGCATACGTGGCAGCGATGTGGTGGGGCGTATCGGCGGCGATGAATTTTTGGTGTACCTGCCGGAAGTGGAAAGCGAGGATGCCGCCCTGTGGAAAGCGCAAAATCTCCATGGGGCGCTGGGGCTGCTCTGTCCGGAGGCGGGAGCACCCTACATCACCGTCAGCATCGGCATGGCGGTCTTTCCCCATGGCACTGTGGAGTTTTCCGACCTGTACCAGTATGCCGATGAAGCACTTTATCAGCGCAAGTATAACGGGCGTGACGGCGTGAGTGTGTATGACAAGCGTTCCATCAAAAGTGAAATTATCCCCACTGAAAGCGAATAAAACAGGAACACAAAAATACCCAAGGGAGATGTAAATTTATGAATATTATAGCGGCGGATGATGAAAGAATTGCCCTGCGGCTTTTAATCGGCTCTATCAATGAGGCAATGCCACAGGCACAGGTGCATGGATTCAGCTCCGGCGAGGAAGCCTTGGCGTTCGGTAGAGAGAACCCCTGCGAGGTTGCTTTTTTAGACATCAATATGAGTGATGTGGATGGCATTGCCCTCGCAAAGCATTTAAAACAGGTGAACCCCAAGATTAATATTATTTTTGTAACAGCCTACAAAAAATATGCCATGGAGGCACTTTCCCTCCACAGCAGCGGATATATTATGAAGCCTGCCACCAAGGAAAAAATTGAACATGAGCTGGAAAATCTGCGCCACCCTGTCCCTATGCAGACAAAGCATAAGGTTTGGGTTCAGTGCTTTGGAAACTTTGAAATATTTGCGGATGGCGAGCCGATTAAATTTGCATACAGCAAAACAAAGGAGCTGTTGGCATTTTTGATTGACCGCAAGGGGGCGTTCTGCTCCAACGGTGAAATCATCGGGGCATTGTGGGAGGACGACAGCGACAGCGCAAAAAAGAATTCCTATCTCCGTGATTTGCGGGCTGACTTGATGACCACGCTCACCACCTTTGGGGCAGAAAAATGCATCCGGAGACAGCGGGGTATAATGGCGGTTTCACCGGATCAAATTGCCTGCGACTACTACAACTGGATGCAGGGCGACATCGAGGCAATAAATGCTTACCGAGGCGAATATATGTCCCAGTATAGCTGGGGCGAATTTACCCATGGGGGCATTGAAATGTCTGCGAGCGCCGGTAAGAATGATGAGGGGTAATGAAATGGATTTAATCTACGCCAGCTTGGATTTATTTGCGGCTGCGATTATGGGAGTGCTGCTGATTGGCACCGCTTGTAAACGTGACCATCCCAAGCCGTTTGGCAGAAAAATGATTCTGTTGCTGGTGGGACACATGGTGGGACTGCTCTGTGACAGCGTACTGTGGTTTTGGGAACCGGGGCTGTTCCCCACCGTCAGCGTTCCGGTTGCGGTTGCGGTTGAGAAGGTAGTTCTTTTGATTGCTTACTGTGTGCTTGTCGGGATGACCATAATCTACACCGATTGCATCGTGAAGTATATTGAGGAAAAGACCATTGTGTCTAAGTACATCGTCCCTTTTACCACAGCCGTAAGCATCGTTGCGGTTGTGCTTTGGACAATATCCATCTTTAATGGAATGTTCTTCACCTTTGATGAAAAGGGTATGCTTGTTACCACTCCGCTTTATTGCTTAACACAGGTCACCATCGGGCTGCTGCTATGCATGAACATGGCTTTAATAGTGAAGCATCACAAGGCAATGGGCTGGCGCAATGCGATACCGCTGCTGCTCTACATCCTGCTTCCGGTTATCGGCTTTTTCATGTCCTTTTGGTGGGATGTAACTCCTGTTTACCTTGCCGCCACCCTTTCCATGCTTTTGATGTTCATTGTGTTTCACTTAGAACAGGATAAGCAGCTCAGGGAGCAGGAACGGCAACTGACACAAAGCCGCATTTCTATTATGCTCAGCCAGATACAGCCGCATTTTTTATACAATACGCTCACCGCCATCTGCGGTCTGTGCGATGAAAACCCCCAGGAGGCAAAAAAGGTAACGGCTGAATTTGCCGACTATCTGCGGCACAATCTGGAATCGCTGACCCAAAGCACACCTGTACCCTTCGAGGACGAGCTGCGGCACACCAAGATTTACCTTGGCATTGAGAAGA
>JAVWUR010000141.1:0-4652 GCA_036667055.1 Oscillospiraceae bacterium | reverse complement strand
GGTGCTCCGGCGGCGTGTGCCGTCTTGCCCTTAAATGTGAAGTAGGCACACATATTTGCCAGTGTTCCTGCCCCCTGCACCATATTTAATGTGGAGGGGTGCCAAGTAATCGCCCCATCAAGATCATCAAAATATCCGTCACGAGCTAGGAACATCTTGCCCCAGCCTGCCTCCTCTGCCGGACAGCCATAGTAGCGAACAGTTCCCTTTATCCCCGTTGCCGCCATGTAATCCTTTACCGCAACCGCCGCCGCAAGGCTGCCTGTGCCGATGGCGTTGTGACCGCAGCCATGCCCTGCACCGCCGCTGACAATTTCGTTTCTCTGTGCACATTCCGCTTTTTGGCTAAGCCCCGGCAGAGCGTCAAACTCCCCTAAAATACCTATGATAGGCTTTCCGCTGCCATAGCTTGCAATGAAGGCGGTGGGGATATCGTCCACCTTTTCCTCCACTGAAAACCCTTCATTTTTTAGAATATCCGTCAAGGTTTTTGCCGCAAAAAACTCGTGAAAATAGGTTTCGGGGTTGTCCCAAATTTCGTCACTGGCTTTTATGTAAATATCTTTTTTACTTGTTACAAGGTCATAAATCTGCTGTCTGTCCATAAGGTTCACCTTCCTATGCCATTAAATCTTTAAAAAGTCTTGCTTTGACTCCTCTACCATAGCATTTGTTTTTTCACTGCCAAACTTTTCACGGTACTCTGCCAGCGCCTGATTTATTATGCAGTTGCCCTTTTCAAGCCCTAGGTCAATGTAAAATTCTCGTGCCATAGTGCCGAATATATGGCCTGTATGGTACAGAAAATCTTTCAATACCCGTGGGGCAAGCGCTGCTTTTTTGCTTCTATTGGCTAACAATTCCCCTTCATTGGCAAACTTTGCGCCCTTCCAGTGGAAAGCACAGCACTCCTCGCCAAAGGACAATATGCTATCTATCCCCAGCTCATTTTGAGGGTTAAACCCTTTTACAAGGTTTTTGTCAATCCAAGTGCAATATATTTTTCCATATTCCAGCAAATCATGTTTTTTCCATGCATCGCACCAGCCGCAAGCCAAGCTGTTTGTGCGGTATTCCGGCGTTACGGAAATTACCACCGCTTTTCCGGTTTTCTTAAAGTCTGCCCACTCGCCGTAAGCCATATAGTTGTTGGGTGTCAGTGCCTCGCCGTCCGCACTAGCTCGCATTGCCATACGAAGCCCACGCTCCTTGGCATAGCGTATAGTGGCATTTTTTACGCTGTCAAGCCCCTGCTCACCACACTCTTTTTGGGCATATTTTGCCATAAGAGCGTAGATTACTGCGTGATCCTCAATATAAAATTCCGGTACATATTTTTCTCTATACATAATTTTATTCACCTTTCTTTTTGGCTAATTCAGGGTGTTCTTTAGCAAATATCAATTTGGAAACAAACATACATACAAATACGCAGATGAGCAGTGAGGTGTAGCCGCCGCCAAAGGGCAAGAATTTAAACATACCCGCTTTCTTCATAAAGAAGGTGACGAAAGCAAGCGGAATACCAACCGCAGCAACCTTTGGATTTAAAACTACACGCTGCATGGCAAGTGCGCCAAAGAGTGATGGCAACAGATATTTTAAGGAGGTTGTGACAGCGTCAGGCAAAATCTGCAAGAGATAGTTGCCGAAAACCGCTACTAAAGTCATAACCGCTAGGCTTACAAAGGTTGAGGTTGCGATGGCGATAGCGGAAATTATTGTGCCCTCAGGAGTACCGCCCTTTACATCCGCTGCGTCCATTGCCTGCAATGCCGCAGGTGCCCGAATTTCCTTTGAGTTGCCGGAAACATATGTGATGTACATTCCAGGTGTGCCCAAAATTGGGAATAGGGTAATTGGGTCAACGATATACCACGCACAGAATGCGGAGAGCATACCCACAATGCCGCTAATAATTGCCGCCTTGTCTGGGCGAGCGCCGAAGAATATCATCAGTGCAAAAGCCGGCAAAAACACGATTAGCATTGCTATTACGCTGGAAAACTTGCCCCACTTTATGGCAAAAGGCATATAACTGTTCTGAAATATATCGGAAGTACTATCCTGTGAAACAGCGTTATTTTCAGTTGTACCATTGTTCATAATTTACACGTCCTTATCTTTAGAATTAAAATTGTTTACATTACTGTTGAAGCTATGGTGGCGCTTATCATGCCGCAAATCATGCAGATGGAGGTGCCCCACTCTTTAATCCATTGTTTTTTAGCCTTTTTATTGTAGTAGGTAAGTGCCATCATCAATCCGCCCGACACGATAACCGCCCACACATTTGGCCCTAATGGGAACACACGGTCTACCGTCAATGAGGAGTAACAGCCGATGATTGCACCCGTTCCAAGTGCCGGAATTAACGCCTTGTTGCCCCCTGCCATAACCATGTTGACCTTCTCCATCTTGTCCGCAAAAAACACTGTGAAGATAATCCAAGGCAGACACCCAGCGCTCATAACGATGGCGGCGGCACATAGAAAGTCTGGGTTCATCCCCGCTCCGCCAAGCTCAATTCCCATGGCGTCAGCAGTTAGCTGTGCGCCGGTTAGCTCGTAGGATACCGAACCGATAAAGTCAACTCTCAGCCATGCCAGCGGAGCGCCAACGTATAGCATTAAGGACAGCATTGTTGTAAGCATTACAAAGCAGGGACCCACAGAAGCGATGACCGCACTTTTTGTTGCGTGGCTGATTTGGCTTTTGCTTATGCCAATTTTTGTGCCGTCGCTGTAGCTGCGTTTATAGAACACCAGCGCTTGGATTGCCACCCATACCAAGGGGATTCCGCAAGCTATCCACATTATAGGGCTGTTCGCAATTTTCATGTACTCTGAACTCATAATAAATCACCTTTCTTAAATCGTAAAATGAAAAATATACTTTACTTTACAAAGTCATTTTTAAGTTTTTGCCCTTAAAATTATGATTTTGTATTGTGTATTATAAAAGGTCTTCCGGATGACCTTTAAATAAACAAGGGATGCGGCTTTCCGCCATAAAAACCGATTTTTATTTCGCTCGGTATCTTGCAAAGTTAGGCGGGCAGCTATGGTGGAATTTTCTCTGTCATTACTAAATTAATAGTTTTCATTAATCATCAATGGTTAATGTAACTCAAAGATATCATACTCCCTTAAATTTTGCAAGAGTATTTTGAAATTTTTCAGTGTTTAAAGGAAAAATTGTAAGAATAAACAACTTTAATATGCCTTTTTTAACACATAAGTACATAGAAAACGATTTTTTTGGTGAGTGATGTTGACTAATCTTATCCAATCCTGTATAATAATTTTCAAAGAGGTGGAGCAAAAATGAAACGAGATGAACTAGAATATTCCATATTACGGACTATGAAAAGCGAAAATTTTCCTATGGGTGCAAGCTTTTTATCTTTAAAGATACCGGAAGTCTCCCAAGCAAACATTGGCAGAGTGCTGCAAGAGCTGGAATTTAGCGGATATGTTTCCAAGATAAGCAACAAGGGCAGAGTTATAAGCGAGCAGGGGATGAAATATTTTGACACCTTGGAGGCGCAGATGTCCTCCTCTGAGTATCTGGACGAGTTGTGCCGAATGGTATCAGCGCAGGACAAAAAGGTTTATCTTGACATTTTAAATGCCAGAATAATTTTGGAGCGATACACGGTGACCCTCGCCACAGAAAATGCCACCGCCCAAGAGTTAAGGGAGCTTAGAACAATTCTGGAAAACCAAAGATATGTTCAGTCTCTGGGTGGGCTTGGGGAGGAAGAAAATTTAATCTTTCACAACAAGCTTGCCGCCATAGCCGGCAACTCGGTGGTAGAGCAGCTACTCAAGATTATAATGCACAAGAAATACGCCTACAAGCATTTCTCGGCATTACAATACAAGGTGTCCGAAAACAGCAACTTTGTGCACTTTGAAATTTTAGAGGCGATGGAAGGTAGAGATGCAGAAAAGGCCGCCGACTGTATGTGCCAACATATAGGCTATCTAATCACCTCTATTCAGGAATTGGACTATAGCCATTAGCAACGCTCAAAAAGTATAGCGCTACAGTAGCTTAATGAACACGAAAAGCTGAGTTAAGCCCTAAAAATATATAGAAGCAACCCCGCAATGCGGCATAACAACCTCACTGCCGACGGCTATGCCCCCCTCCCTAATCTGCAATTAGGGAATTTGTAAAGGGGCAGTGGAGTAGCACAAGAATTTGAGAAGTTTTTATTGGGTAGCTTTGTTGGTAGGAATACACAAAAGCTCCTATATTTATATGGGTTTCCGGAAATTGAAGCGGATGGAGAATTAATTCTTGATACAGCTATTTTAAGAAATGTATAATATAGCACCGCAAAAAATCGCATAAATCAAATAAAAACAGGGCAAAACGCCCTGCTTTTTTGTATATTTTCATTCGATTTTGCAAGCTGCAAGCCTACCGCTACTATTCCCACTCGCCGTTCGTGGTTGTAAACGGCAGGCACTGTGGTCTAAAAACGGCTTAAAACGGCGGCTCTTTTCTCCCTGTTCTCACGGCTATTAGGATTATTACAAGCTTTTGTTATCCTTCTGTTATCGGTGAATGTTTTGTCACGCTAATAAACTTACGATTTTAATATTATTTAAAATTGTATTTGAATGAGTAGTCGTCTATTA
>JAVWUR010000140.1:0-4789 GCA_036667055.1 Oscillospiraceae bacterium | reverse complement strand
AGTGAAAGTTTATGCAAAACTGGTTTTAGTTGTAACACAACCGATAACAAAATGATAACATTTATAAAATATCAATTTAATATCAATCTATATTTCTTGCTTTTCAAATATTACTTCACAATAAAGAAACTCAAATATTATAATTTTGACAACTACTTGTCCATCTGAATTCAAATATACTTGGTAGCGATACCTACCTTCTTGCACGTCATTCCAAAAAGCAAAGGCAATTGCTTCACCCGATGAAATGTTTTGTATTATGAATGGAGTAGAAATTTCTCTCGACCCAACTTCTGCGGCAATATTTATTTCTGGAATACAATTAAAGTCATTTATCTGATCATCACTTAGTTCAAAGATCAAGTGGTATTTTATAAATGGCACATTATCAAAATCAACATAATCAAACTCAAACCCTGCGTGACAGATAGCAAGTTTATTTAATATACGTGCCATTCTTTTTTCATTAACTTCATAGCATATTTTTGAATCTTCTAACTTAATTTCTTCCTTGAGGGTAGCAGCAAGTTTGTTGTCATTACTTAACCGCTCAACAGTTTCGGGAAATGGATTTATATCAGAATAAACAGTGGATTTTAATATATCCAAAAAGCAAGCAACATATTTCTCATCTTCTGAAAATGAATTGTTACATTCAAAGCAGGCAGGTATAGTTGGTAAATCTTCGGGATATGGTTCAGATAAAAAAACCTTCGAAGGGCAATGCTCTCTTGTTGTGGCTGGATTTCCACAGTATATACAGCCATTTCCCTTTTCTTTTTGCCAACATGTGTAATATCCCAAGCCAGTGTTTTCACCATATCTCTTTTTATATTTCATATTTTCACCCCGCTATGTTTTGAGTATATCACTTCGTAAAATTTCTTGCAAATAAATTAAGACTAATGATATATAGTTATTCTCCTCTTTCTGTGATATTGTTTGTGCTTACAAAGGAGGAGAGCAAAAGATGAAAAAGAAAACTATAATCGAAGTAGTAGCCACAGCCGTAGCCATTACTTTGCTGATGGTAATGACTTATCACACGGAGCCAAGTCCGCCCCACAACCGCCCCATGTCGGAGGTTGTGGAGGTAGCTAAGGCTTACACCCCACCCAACAAAGCAAATCCCTTTGTGAGCAAAGAAATGCCACAAACCAGCACCCAGAGCAAGGAGTTTGTTGAACCTATTCCAGTAGAAATCCCTTCACCACAGCTGACAGAAAAAGAAGAATCGAACAACACCCCGACCCCGACCACACAAACAGCTACAAAAACAAATGTTACTTCAACAACCAACCCACCTACCCCTAAAAACGGTGATATTCGTATCATAGATGGTCAAAAGCAAGCATACCTCTTAGGCTTGGGTTGGGTAGATAATATGGGCAAAAATAAGTGCATATATGTTGAAGGCATGTATGAAAATGGGAATAAAATAGGCATGATGTATTAGTCATATCAGCACCAATTTCTTCATAAATAAAAGCGGAGCGGTATCAAAGGAATACGGCTCCGCTTTGCTGTATGACAATAACTAAACTTACCAGTAATATCCTGCGTGTTTTGGAGTTTTTGCATCTTTACCTTTCTCGTGCTCCCGAGTGCCAAGCAATGGATCTTCTTTTGATATAGTCGGATCATACCAATCAGCTTTTTTATTCGCCCAAGCAACCCACTCTGAAATATCTTCATCTAAATGACTTTTCTTATATGCTTCGATATAGGCACGAATTTTACAAGCGGTATCATAATCCTCAGCCAAATTTTCCAACGCTATGGTTCGGTCAACTTCTTCATTATAACGTTTGCGTTTTTCTTCTTTCTTGCGGGCTTCTTCTTCTCGTATGCGTTCAGCTTCTTCACGTGCAAGGCGTTTTTGTTTTAGGTACTCAGCTGCAATATAAAGTTCAAGGATTATATCTCCTAAGCGATCTTCTAATTGGTATGCTTTGCAGTCCCGAAATGTCTTACTATCATTAACCGTACAACTCAAGCGGCCATTAAAATGATAATCATATTTTCGGATTTGGGGCTTGCTTTCCCAAGAATATTTTTTTCGCCGTTCTTCATATTCCAGTAGCTTTCGATTTTCTTCCTTGGTTAATACATGGTTAACCTTATCTTGAGATTCGGAAAATGAGATGGAGACTGTTTCATCATTTACCATAAATGAAAGTTCATTTGTAAGCTTGCATCCCAAAGGCTCCAATGCTTTTATCAATGCATCGATAATATGACAAGCACGGGGTATGGAATCCTCGGAAATAGACTCAACTAAAAAAGGTTTAGGTGATGCATTACGTGGTCGCCATTGATTATTTTGTGCTTTCTCTTGCTTGTGCCAATCCGTAATAATTTTGCGATGTGCGATAATTTTGGAATGCATCCGAGCATCGGCATCCGGCAACATAACTTGAGAAGCAACTGCAACAACAATAGAGCGTTCCTCTTCAGATAAAAATTCCAGTTGTAGTACAGTATCAGGAGTGGACTGAATATATCCGGTTTGTATCCCTGTTTTATTTGTCACCTTGTCGCTTTTTGGAAGAGGTGGTTTTTCTATCGGCTTCCCCGCACGAAGTTTTGCCCAATATCCAGGAGCCGGGGTTGGAACATCCAGTGATTTGCAGACTTTATGAATTGCAACATCAGAAACCTTATATTTCTTTGCAACTTCTGTTACAGGTGCTTCCCACACTTCGTTATATAAAGTTTCCCTGTCGTAAATATTATATGTCTGTCCATATTGCTTGATCGTTTGGGGTTCAACGGTAGCTACTGCGGACTCTGCAACGATACGCCCGATTTGTTTGTTCTCGAGCTCAATTTGTTTCAACTCTGAATTTGTAGCCTCTGTTGGTAAAGTTGCTATTTCAGATGCTTGCATATTGATAGATTTCAGTTGCTTATTATCGCATTTAAGTTTAGCTTTTTTGCTTACCGACAGTTCTTTGCTCAACGATATGACTTCATCAAATGCACCCGATAGCTCAATCTTTTGTGTGGGCTTACCAAAACTAAGCTGAGTCCAATAGCCCGATGGTGGAATTGGTATGGTAGCATTTTTGACTTGTGTCATAAGTTGTGTATATGGAATTTCGTATTTTCTTCCCACCCCTGCAACAGACAGTTCCCAAATTTCATCATATAACTGTTTACGGGTTAGTTTAACTATCGGTACTTGCATTTGGGATTCCTCCTTCCTTTCAGATGAGTTGATCTTCTCCTGTGGAACAATAGCTGTCATGCTTTCTGAATCGTCTGTTAATGCTGTAAATGTTTGGTCAAGTGGTGCTTTTTCAATTAGTGCTTCAAAATTGGTTATCCCTCCTATCCTTCGTTTTCGCTTAATAGAAAAAGTAGGTCTCGCTTTAAGTCTTCAAATTGAGAAATTATCGTGCTTAAATTTTTCTCTATTCCCTCCACCTGAATTTCATTGATTTTGCCATGATTGTACGCTATCAACCGTTCGGGAATAATGGAATAAGTCCAGCTCTCACGATATTTATCTTCATTTTTTATTGCAAATCCGATTGGCAAAACATTATTTCTCATGCCCAGTGTAAGAATGTTGGGGGATATGCCCAGATAATCCGCTGCTACTTTAATTGTTATTTTTGACATAGATCTAATCTCATCGTCCGTATACTTGCCCATGCTTTTCACCTCCTCCTATACAACGGCATTCATCCAAAGGTTGATTTTTTCTTCGATATACATACTCGCATAAGCAGGACTTGTTGATGGAACAGAAATTGCTTCAATATCAAAGTGCTTAAAGTGCTTTCTGAATAAACTGTTTGATTTACCACCATTCAGTAAAATTTGCTGTATATTTTTATGCTCGATTAAAAGACTTTCTAAGTCGTTAGGTTTAGCATTTTTTATTTGGCTATCAAGAGATGAGTTCTCACGCTGAGCACTATGCACAACGTCCCAAAGAGCAATGTTGTGGGAAAGTAGTAGTTGTTTTTTAGAATCATAGCTGTTGGGCATCGGCTCATTTAGGATAGAGCATATTATTTTCCAAAATTGATTTTGTGGGTGTGCATAATATTCTTGAAGTTTCAAAGACTTTTTTCCCGGCAATGAACCGAGAATCAATATTTTGCAATTATCACTTATCACAGGTGGCATGCTGTATTTCATTTCTTCCCTCATATTTTATTTCTTCCTATTCACAAAGCTACCAAACAAGAACTTTTCAAACTTTTGCTCGGTTACACTGCCATCGACACATTCATCTCGCATTGCCGTAGCCTTATACTGCCATTTTTTAAATACATCCGTTTCAATATTCCCCGCCTTCATTCGTGCAAAATAACGCTTGTAATATTTATTATACAACTTCCAAGCCATGTTGTCAGACACCTTCTCTTTATAGTTTTTAAGAGAGGCGATTGTCTGGCAATTTTTTGTTTCACCTTTGGGAATTCTGTCGCAATAATCGTTGTCGTAGTTGCCTTTCATAATAAAATATCTGCCGCAGTTTTTGCATTTTCTAAAACGAATGTTATGCTCAAGCATTTTGGTGAACTCCAACATTAGCATATCAAAAACAGTGGAGCACTCATAATATTGTGTTGTGTATGACGGAATGGAAAGCAGCATTTTTATAAAGTCACCCGTCATATTATATTTTTTGCCAAACTCCTCTGCACTTTCGCTGTCTATTTCACTTAGCTTTTCAACACCACGAGATAATTGTTCATTGGTTACAGGAACAAAAGATGCAGATAGCAAAGAGCCTAATTGGAAAATTTCTGTGCGAGGGAAACTGCTTTGT
>JAVWUR010000139.1:0-4802 GCA_036667055.1 Oscillospiraceae bacterium | reverse complement strand
GTTTGCAATAAAGCTATCCACCGTCTGCGCCGGCGCTTTGTAGCTAGCGCCCCCAAGGATAAAGGCTTTACGCTCCAAGTCACGCTGAAATTCCACCGCCTTGGTAAAGTCGTTTCCAAAATCCTGCGGATTAACGGACACCACCAGTGCGCTGTTAGCGTTTTTGCCGTCTCGTGCGTGGCGGCTCATGCCATTGGTCACAACTGTATTTTCCTCGCTTGCCGCCGCTACCACGCTGCCCCCTGGACACATACAAAATGTGTAGACCCCTCTGCTTCTTATCTTGGTGGCAAGCTGATATTCGCCCTTTGGCAGCGCCGGATTACCTGCCATGCAGTGGTACAAGCCCTTGTCAATTTCACTTTGCAGGCTCTCAATTCTAACCCCTACGGAAAAAGGCTTGGCGCTGATATTAAGCCCTCTATCCCGCAGCATAAATAGGGTGTCTCGGGCGCTGTGTCCTGTGGCAAGCACCAAAACCTCCGTGCTCAGGCTACCGCTGTCCAGTGCAAGCTCTTGAACTCTGCCCTCTTTTATATCAATGTCCACAAGCTTGGTGTTAAACAGCACCTTGCCCCCAAGGGACACTATTTCATTGCGTATATTTTTAATAACTCCGGCTAATTTATCCGTTCCTATATGGGGCTTTGCCACCAGCTTTATCTCCTGTGGCGCACCAAATTCTATTAGAGTATCGGTGACAAAATCGCACCGCTCATCCCCAATTCTTGTGGTCAATTTTCCATCGGAAAAGGTGCCAGCGCCCCCCTCGCCAAACTGAATGTTGCTGCGTGTATTCAGCTTTGCAGACTTTTCAAACAGCTCTACGGTTTTCACTCGGCTGTCAATGTCCTCACCCTGCTCAATGACTATTGGCATAAATCCCTGTCTTGCCAAAATCAATGCGCAGAATAAACCGGCAGGGCCAAGCCCACAGATTACCGGAGGCTTTTCCAGTAGCTTTTCTCCCTTTTCCACCGCCAAGGGCGTTTGTTTTTTGACGGATATATTGGCGGATTTTCCCAAGAACTCCGGCTCTCTACCCTCGTCTGCCAGCACTACCGCCACGCTGTACACAAATTTTATTATCCCTCTTGCGTCCACTGAAACCTTGTGAATGAAAATGTCTTTGATTTCTGTTTCACCTAGCTGCAAAGTCTCTCTTGCCATCTGAAAGGCTTCCTCTTTTGGTGCATCAATGCTCAATTTTATGTTGTTTACTATTATCATAATTTAATTTTTAATGGTGGCTGTGTATGCCCCACGGACGTATGCCGCACCTGTTGAGGGAATTATTATCTCCACCTCAACGGTTTGCTGACCCTTAGCTAGGGCAACCCTGGCTAAGTCAATCTGTGCGATGACACTTCCGCTGGAAAGCGCTTCCACCACTTCTTCCTCTCCTACTATCTGAACATTGTTAATTATTTGTGTCAAGACTTCTACATCCTGCTCGCCTTTGTTTATCAGTTTTATCTCCGACACTGCCACTGTTCGTGTGACAAGGTTTGCAGAGGAAACTGTCGCTGAAACTTTTTCTAAATCCTTCATATTCTTATACCCTGAGGGCACCTTTACGTCAAACACGTAAGGGGTGTCGGTTTTCAGGGTTTTAAGGTCGATATAGCCTGCCACAAACTCGTTGAGATTGTTGGCTGTCTTGCTTGGCACCGCCAAATGTATCTTGCTTTGAGACAGGGACATATGCAGTGTGTCCGTGTCAAAGCCCTGTGGAACATTAATAAATTCAACCTTTATAGGTAGGTCAACCTCCTTTAATACCGGCACCGTGATGGTTATATTATCAGCATTCATGGTGAGATACGTCTCGTCAATCTCTGCCCCATTCACATCATAAGCCTTTATTATGGCAGGCAGCACCACCGATTGTGACAGTGTTTCCTGAGCTACTGTGGCTATCACCTTATCTATGGTATTCACGGTGTTTTCAGGGCCTTTTACGCTTATCACTTCCGGTGTTGTGTAGATGGTACCCACCATATATTCTCCCGGTATAACAAGTGAGGAGATGTCCATAGTGATGCTGAACTGCTTTTCTATCAAGCGGTCAAAGCGAATGGAAATTTGATTTCTGCTCAAATCCTCTATCTTAAAATCCTTTATGCTGGAGGTTTTCGCCGCTGTCAAGGGCAATCCGTATTTTCCGGTATCGTCCACATTTGCAAAGTTTGGATATACCACAATATCATCTGCTGTAAGGGAGCCTACCACGCTGCGAGGCCCCGACACAACCACATCCACCTTTTCTAAATCCGTCTCGATAATTTCTAGCCCCAAGCTTTTGTAGGAGGTTTGATTGTAGTTAATGTTTATGGGTACACCCTTTATTGTCCGTGGAATGTCGGTGCTAACTTGAGTAACCACCATGCTCCACATAATTGCCGCCACAATGAAAGATATGAAAAACGTCATTTTATTGGAGCTTAACAGTCTCTTTAATCCCCTATTTTTCATCCCCTGCCTCCTTTTTTGCCCTTGATTTTTGCTGTGCCTTTTCCGATGCCGTGACTATTGGGTCGATAAATTCCTTGGTCAGCATATTATACAGATTTTGGCGGTCAAGGTTTCTTACCAGCACACTGCTTTTTGCCATGGAAACGATACCTGTCTCTTCGCTCACCACCAAAATTATTGCATCGCTCATCTCGCTTAGCCCCAGCGCCGCTCGGTGCCGTGTCCCCATGTCCTTGCTTATCTCCAAGTTGTCGGACAGCGGCAGCACACAACCTGCACAGGCTACACGATTATCCGTTATAATAACTGCTCCGTCATGAAGGGGGCTGCCCTCATAAAATATTGTCCCGATTAGCTCGGGGCTGATGTCCCCATCCACTACCGTGCCGCTTCTTTTTATTTCGCTCAGGCTGGAAAACCGCTCCATTACGATAAGTGCGCCGGTTTGCTTTTCGCTCATCTGCTGCACCCCGTCACATATGGCGGTTATTGATTTGCGAATGGTTTCAATCTCCTCCTCCTCGGCAGTTTTCTTTTGAAACATGGACAGAGAAAATATACTGCTGCGCCCCATCTGCTCCAAGGCTCTGCGCAGCTCCGGCTGAAACACCACCACCATTGCAATAAACCCAAACTGCAACAGATTGGTAAGCAAAAAGCCCAAGGTTTTAAGCCCAAGCTGTGTTGACAAAACATATACCACAAACAAAAGCACTATACCCTTTAATAGCTGCGCCGCCCTCGTTTGTTTAACTAGAGTAAGCACCTGATAGATAAGCACAGTAACGATAAATACGTCAATAATATCCCATATTTCTATCGTTTGAAGTATGCTGAAAAAGGACAATATTTCATTGCTTATACTCATAACTTTTCCGCCTTTGTATCTTTGTTTTGTTTTAGATTATATTCATCTATATATAATAACATACTCTTATGTAATTTAAAAGAAAATTAACGGTTTTTATTGTTTTTTTCTCGGGTATTTTCACATTCTATTGGTTACTTTTGTATTATTTTATGTTATACTGCAAAAATAATGCCTTTTAAAAATTTATTGCCACATTGTGCAACCATTTCTAAAATTTGCGGTGTATACGAGTAGACAGAGTTTAATCTGTAGGAAAGGAATTTTAAGCAATGAATGACGAGGAAATCATAGAATTGTTTTTTGAACGCTCCCAAAGTGCAATTTCAAAGCTCTCCCAAAAATATTCCCGCTACTGCCACTCTATCGCCTATAATATTCTCTACAATCAAGAAGATGCCGAGGAATGTGCCAACGATACATATTTGAGAGTGTGGAATGCCATACCCCCAAAGCATCCGGAGTGTCTTGGTGCCTTTGTAGGCAAGATAGTGCGAAACCTATCACTAAACCGATTAAAAAGCTATAACACACAAAAACGCAACGGCGGAGAGGTACCCCTTGCTTTGTGTGAGCTGGAAGAGTGCATACCATCAAATGAAAACATTGAAAACACTATCAGCGGTGCGGAATTATCTGAAAAAATAAATCTCTTTTTGCAGGAATTACCGCTGCAAAATCGGATAGTTTTCGTTAAAAGGTATTGGTATTTACAACCTATATCCACCATTGCAACGGAGCTGGGCAGGGGTGAAAGCTATGTTAAATCCTCCCTCCTTCGCACCCGAAACAAACTGAAGTTATACCTAGAAAAGGAAGGTGTCGTGCTATGAAAAGTGAAGAATTATTAAATTCAATAGGAGATATCGAGGACAGATTTATAGACCAAGGGAATGGGATAAAAAAGCCATTTTATTTGAAATTCAAAGCCTTGCTGCCCATTGCCGCCTGTGTGCTTGTGGTTGCAGTGGCAATAGCCGGATATTTTATGGTGGAAAGCAAGCCCCACCGAATAGCCGTTACACCCCCTTCCTCGGATGCACCTATGGGGATGCGAAAGGTTTTAATATACGGCAGCAGCCGATATGTCTTTTTGGAGGACGGCGGAGAATTTAAGCTGGGAAATGACCCCTTTGGGGAATGTCTCGGAGAGATAACCCAAAATTTAGAGGAAAACCCAAAGCTTTATAGCACCCAAGATTTTTCCGCTTCCTACGCTGTGGGCGGCAAAATCTACCCTCTGCCCCCATATGACCCCGATTTTCGTGTTGCTGTTTTACATGATGGCAAAGCCTACATCTGCGAGAAAGTCGCCTTGATAGACAATACCCCCATAGATTTACAGGAGTATTTTAAAACCGCCGACCTTTTGTCCCTCACTGAAAGTATAGATGTGTATGACCATTTTGGGCTATCCCTGCTTAAAACTATCAAGGGTAAAAAAGCACAGGCAATTTTG
>JAVWUR010000138.1:0-4829 GCA_036667055.1 Oscillospiraceae bacterium | reverse complement strand
TGGTTACCGATTCCGACAAGATGGAAGCGATAATTGAAGATGCTCTAATCCTTATCACCGACAAAAAGATTTCCTCCATTCAAGAGATATTGCCTATCCTTGAGGACATGGTACAATCGGGCAAAAAGCTGGTAATAATCGCCGAGGACATTGACGGCGAGGCGCTTTCAACACTTATTGTCAACAAAATCCGTGGCACATTTACCTGCGTTGCAGTTAAAGCACCGGGCTTTGGGGACAGAAGAAAAGAGATGTTGCAGGATATTGCCATACTTACCGACGGCGTTGTTATCAGCGAGGAATTGGGCTATGAATTAAAGGAAGCTACCGTTGAAATGCTTGGTAAAGCTAGACAAGTCAAGATTACCAAGGAGACAACTACAATTGTAGATGGCGCTGGCTCTAAGGAAGCTATCCAAGAGAGAATAGCACAGCTTAAAGCACAGATGGAGACTACAACCTCTGATTTTGACAGAGAAAAATTACAGGAAAGACTTGCAAAGCTAGTAGGCGGAGTGGCGGTACTTAAAGTCGGCGCTGCTACCGAAATTGAAATGAAGGACAAAAAACTGCGTATTGAGGATGCACTTGCAGCCACAAAGGCAGCGGTTGAGGAAGGCATTGTGGCTGGCGGCGGCACTGCATTTATCAACGCTATGCCAGCGGTTAGAACACTTATCGAGACACTTTCCGGTGACGAGAAAACAGGCGCAAAAATTGTATTGAGAGCGCTTGAAGAGCCGGTTAGACAGATAGCAGCCAACGCAGGGCTAGAGGGCAGCGTTATCATCGACAAGATAATCACCTCCGGCAAGATAAACTATGGCTTGAACGCACAGACAGAGGTGTACTGTGATATGTTGGAGGAAGGGATAGTTGACCCTACAAAGGTCACACGTTCCGCACTGCAAAATGCAACAAGCGTTGCGGCTATGGTGCTTACCACCGAGGCATTGGTGGCAGACGAGCCGGAAAAGGAACAGGATTCCCAAGGGGCAATGCAGGGCATGAACCAGATGGGCTACTAAGCTTAAAGCAAAACAAAAAACAATGGCACGGACAGGCTAAAAAGACTGCTCGTGCCATTTTGCTTGTAATATTTGCCGCACTAAATTATGGCGCTATGTCAAAGGTTGGGGGGAGCAAGGAATAAAACGCTAAATCATATATCCGATTTTTGTATAATTGTCTTTGTGTCAAAGGCAAAATCCGTATCGTTTGCAGCTATGACATCCATTACCATATAGGAAACCTTTTGCTTTAGCGCAAGATGCTCTGCCAAGGGAATGGGGTAGGAATGATACTGTATAACAACATCCAGACTATAGGTGCTGAACTTGTCAAACCATACAAGTATTGTGTCTTTTTTTATCTCGTCATAGGTGTTTAAATTTTGGGTAATCCTGTCGCAAACCTTTTGCAGAGTTTCTTTGCTTGTGGAATAGACAAGCCCAATGGTAAATTTTGTCTTGCGCAGGTTCATCTTTGTCCAGTTGGTGACGCTGTCCGAGCTAAGCTTTGAGTTAGGCACGGAAATAAGCGCATTGTCAAAGGTTCGCACACGGCAGGAGCGAAAATTCATCTCCTCAACCACGCCCTCAATAGACCCCACAGCTATCCAATCTCCAATGGCAAAGGGCTTATCGAGAAGTATTATCAGCCCTGAAAAAAAGTTTGATGCTGTGTCTTGGGCAGCTAATGCAAAGGTCAAACCGCCAAGCCCCAAGCCAGCGATAAGCCCGTTTATATCATAGCCAAACTCTTTAAAAAGTATCACCACAGTGAGAACGATAATCAGCGCCTTGGCAAGCTTTGTGAAGAAAGCTATGACGGTTATATTTTTGCTCTCGGAAAGCCATTTTACAAATACCGTGATGTGACCTACAAAGTTTTGAGCGGAGGTGCTCACAACTAAAATCAGACACACTCTAAAAAGCTTAGTTATTAGTGGGTATGCCCAAAGGGAGACATTGGGGGCAAAGGGGATGTAAATTAAAGAAAGATATCCCCCCACAACGGTTAAGAAAAGCCCAAAGGGCTTGGCGATGCTCTCGCTGAACGCCCGCTCAAAGCCTTCATTTTTTATTTTAAACAGCTTTTTAATGGCATATGAATTGTGCTTTACAAATAAAATAGACAATACTTTAAAGCCCACAAAAATTAAAAGTGCTATGCCAAGCTTTATGAGTAGGGTGGTATAGGATAAATCGCCAAAGACGGAATAGAATAAATTTGATAGCATTTCTTTACCTCGGTTCTTAAAATTTTGTGATATTTTACGGACAGTTATATTTTACCATAAAATCAAAAAATAGCAAAACATATTGACAAAATTTCAGTATGTGATATATTAAGTGTAGTCTGTTTCAGGGCGAGGTGCAACTCCTCACCGGCGGTATAGCCCACGAGCACCTTTATGGTGTTGATTTGGTTAAATTCCAAAGCCGACGGTATAGTCCGGATGAAAGAAACGAGCACTTTTATTTGTGTGCTTGACAGCCCTGATTGTATTTATTACAGTCAGGGCTGTTTTTGACCGATATAAGCCTCATTACACTCATAGTAAAACAGACCTCACAAAATATTTGAAATTCTTTGGAGGTAAAGAAAATGAACAAAACAAGAGATGTAAGAAAAATGACATCCACAGCAATGCTGGCGGCAGTATCAACGGTGCTTATGTTTTTCAGCTTTAATGTGCCCCTTATGCCAAGCTTTATTAAGATGGACTTGTCCGAGCTGCCCGCACTTATTGCGTCCTTCACCTTTGGGCCTGTTGCCGGAATAACCGTGTGTCTTGTAAAAAACCTTGTAAACGTGTTTTTCACCACAACGGGTGGGGTGGGCGAGCTGTCAAACTTTTTGCTGGGTGCTGCGTTTGTAGCTCCTGCCGGTTACATTTACAAGATTAAAAAGACTAAAAAAGGCGCTATGATAGCCTCACTGGTGGGCGCCGGAGCAATGGCGGTTTTAAGCGTCTTTTCCAACTACTATGTGGTATATCCCGTGTACACCGCATTTATGCCTATGGAGGCTATTCTGGGAATGTACCGTGCAATAAATCCATCGGTGGAGACACTGTGGGACGCTCTTATCTGGTTCAATATGCCCTTTACCTTTATAAAAGGTATGATAAGCGTGGTGGTCACAATGCTTATCTACAAGCCCCTTGCACCAATATTAAAGGGTGGCAAACGGTGATTATCAATAGTTAGAAATCATGTCACATTTGCGAAAAAATGATGAAATCTGACAAAATATATTGACAATGCAAGGGCTTGTTAGTATAATACAATTGAAAATTGAATTTAACTTATTAAGAGTGGCAGAGGGAATTGGCCCTGCGAAGCCCAGCAACCTACGTAAAGCAAGGTGCTAAATCCAACGGTGAAAAACCGAGAGATAAGTATTTATACTCGTAGGTTTTATAGCCTGCGAGTTTTTTGTTTCAATGAGTTGAATTCTTTTTTAAAAAAATATTTTAAAGGAGATTTTATTATGACAAAAACATTATTCACATCCGAATCCGTAACAGAGGGGCATCCCGACAAGATGGCAGACCAAATTTCCGACGCAGTGCTTGATGCTATTTTAACGCAGGATCCTAACGGCCGTGTAGCGTGCGAAACAGCGGTTACAACAGGGCTTGTTATGTGTATGGGGGAAATCACAACCAACTGCTATGTTGACATTCCAAAGGTGGCAAGAGGGGTAATCAATGACATCGGCTACACCAGAGCAAAATATGGCTTTGACGGGGAAACCTGTGCGGTTATGACAACCATTGATGACCAGTCAAGTGACATTGCAATGGGTACAAATGACAATGTGGGCGGTGCAGGCGATCAGGGCATGATGTTTGGATATGCGTGTGACGAGACTCCGGAGCTTATGCCTATGCCAATATCCTTGGCACACAGGCTGGCAAAAAGACTGACTGAAGTTAGAAAAAATGGAACACTAGACCATCTAAGACCGGACGGAAAGACCCAAGTAACTATTGAATATGACGATGGCAAGCCCACAAGAGTGGACACTATTGTAATTTCAACACAGCACTCACCAGACGTTACCTTGGAGCAGATTAGAAAAGATTTGATTGCCAATGTTGTAGAGCCGATAGTTGCAAAGGAATTGCTGGACGAAAACACAAAATATTACATCAACCCAACAGGGCGTTTTGTTGTGGGCGGGCCACAGGGCGACAGTGGGCTTACCGGCAGAAAAATCATAGTTGATACCTATGGCGGATATGCACGTCACGGCGGCGGAGCATTCAGCGGCAAGGACCCCACAAAGGTTGACAGAAGTGCGGCGTATGCGGCAAGATATGTTGCTAAAAACGTGGTTGCAGCAGGGCTTGCGAAAAAATGCGAGGTTCAAATTGCCTATGCTATCGGTATAGCAAAGCCGGTGTCGGTTTTCGTTGACACCTTTGGCACCAATACAGTACCCGAGGAAAAGATTGAAGCCGCCATTGACAAGGTGTTTGACCTGCGTCCACAGGCAATAATCGAGGCTCTTGATTTAAGAAAGCCAATCTACAGACAGCTCGCTGCGTACGGTCACGTTGGCCGTGAGGATTTAGGCGTAAAGTGGGAGAACAGAGACAAGGTTGACGCACTGCTTGAGGCGGTAAAATAGATTTTGCGGCAGTTGAACAGTTAAAGGCGCCAATTGAAATTTACGGATAAAAATAGTTAACAAAAAAGCATAAACATTCATACTCTAAGTAAAAGAGGTGTTGTTTATGCTTTTTGATATTTACATGATACTGCTAACCAGCTTTGCGGTGTTTGGAGTTTACTGTTTTTTGGATATGCTGTATA
>JAVWUR010000137.1:0-4833 GCA_036667055.1 Oscillospiraceae bacterium | reverse complement strand
GGTTTTAAAGCCGCTGGACGAGCTTTACAATATGGATATGGGCACTAACTACTTTGCCGCCGCCTCCCATGTTGGAAAGCATCTGCAAAAAATGAATGAAATGCGGCTTCAAATGGAGACAAAAGGTCCTTATATCAATTCCGGCGTTATGCTTATGAACATTACTCTTTTGCGCAAGGAACAGGATTTTAACGAGGTTTTCGAGTATGTTGAAAAAAACAAGAGTATGCTTTTCCTGCCCGACCAAGACATTATCAGCGCTATCTACTCCGATAAAATCATTCCCATCAACCCCTATATTTACAATATGACGGAACGATTGGTTATACTTCCCCACAAATTTGGCTGTGCAGTCGATTATAAGTGGGTGCGGGAAAACAGCGCCATCATTCATTATTGCGGCAGAAATAAACCTTGGAAAGAGATATATGTTGGGTTTTTTGATGAATTTTACAAGCAGTTTGCCATAGGCTTAGACTGATTTTCCCTATCACAATCTGTTGAATTTTTATTTGTATCAACGATAGGCAAAAAAACAGCGGCTATGTATTTTATTATCATAGCTGCTGTTTTATATTTATAATTTTTTAGTGCAACAACTGATTACTACAGTTTTAAAGTGCCGAGGCTGGAGGTGCCGACCTTGTGCGCCTTTAGAATGTTTGTGGAACCGGACACCCCTACCGGAACACCGGCAGTTACCACAACCAAGTCATCTTCCGCCAACAGCTTCTCTTTTTTTGCCGTTGCGATGGATATATCTATCAGCTCATCTGTACTGGAAACGGTTGACATCAACAGTGGTGTCACACCCCAAGACAGCGCCAAATGGCGGCAGGATTGTTCCGTGTTGGTACAGCCAAATATTGGCAAGCTTGGGCGATATTTAGATACATTTCTTGCAGTAAATCCGCTCTTGGTAACGGTGATAATCGCCTTTGCATTGATATCCATTGCTATAACACACGCTGCATGGGACACAGAATCGGTTATTGACAGGTTTTTGCCATAGTCTCTGGTTTTCAGCTCCTGTGCATAGTCGATATTCTCCTCGGTCTTTTCAGCGATAGCCGCCATGGTTGTTACCGCTTCCACTGGATATTTGCCTGCTGCTGTCTCGCCGGACAGCATGATAGCACTTGTGCCGTCATAAATTGCATTGGCAACATCGGTGACCTCTGCCCGTGTAGGACGAGGGTTTTCCCCCATTGATTCCAGCATTTGAGTGGCTGTTATCGCCGGCTTGCCCGCCTCGTAGCATTTTTTGATAATTTCTTTTTGAATTCTTGGAATTTCAGTAAAGTCAATCTCCACGCCCATGTCTCCACGAGCTATCATAATGCCGTCAACAACCTCTAAAATTTCATCAAGATTGTTTACGCCGTCAAGGTTTTCAAGCTTTGCAATGACCCTCATAGAGGTGCAGTTGTACTCTTCAAGAATTTTTCTGACCTCAAGAATATCCGCTTTGTTTCTGGTGAAGGAGCAGGCGATAAAGTCAAATTCATTTTGAATTCCAAACACTATATCATTTCTGTCCTTTTCGCTTACAAAGGGCATGGAAAGGTTGATTTCCGGCAGATTTATAGACTTGTTGTTGGACAGCTTGCCATTGTTTTTAACGGTGAGCTTCACCTCTGTACCAGCAATTTCGTCCACTACCATCTCAATTAAACCATCGGAAAAAAGAACCCTTGTTCCCACCTCTACATCCTTGACAAAATCTTTGTAAAGAACGCTGACTATATCCTGTGTACCCTCGACTTCTCTTGTTGTCAAGGTGAATTTATCTCCCTGTTTTAGCTGAATACTGCCATCCTTAAACCTGCCTACACGAATTTCCGGGCCCTTCGTATCCAGCAAGGTAGCGACATACAGCCCTAATTCTGTGCGCATTGTTCTGACTTTTTTCAGTCTTTCAAGATGATCCTCATAATTTCCATGGGAAAAATTAAATCTTGCTACATTCATTCCCGCTTGCATAACCTTTTTTAGCACTCCCGGCGCATCCGTTGACGGCCCCAAAGTACATACAATTTTAGTTTTTCTCATTATTCTCTCCCCTATTATTATTACAATTTAATATTTATATTTTAATTATACAGACTATAAATATTAACCACAATAGAAAATAGTTGCTATTTATAACAATTATGTATTTTTAAATCATATTACACGATTTTTCACTTAACAATTGTAATTTCTTATGGTACAATTGGTACAATAAAGTAAAAGCATTGTTTTTGTTTACTTTACAAAATTCACCTATAAAGGAAGAAATAACTATGGCTAAACGAGTTTTTTTAATAGTTTTAGATAGCTTTGGCATCGGGGATATGCCGGATGCCGCAAAGTTTGGCGATGAGGGAAGCAACACTCTGCTCACCATCTCAAAAAGCGATAAATTCTGCACACCACAGCTTTCAAAGCTTGGTTTATTTAACATTGACAAGGTTAGCTGTGGGGATAAAGCCGCCGCTCCCCTAGCTAGCTATGCCCGAATTATGGAGGCGTCAAACGGCAAGGACACCACCATCGGTCACTGGGAAATTTCCGGTGTGGAAAGCGAAAAGGCACTGCCTGTTTATCCAAACGGTTTTCCTCGGGAGATTATCGACAAATATAAGGCACTTACAGGTCGGGGTGTTTTGTGCAACAAGCCCTACTCCGGCACACAGCTTTTGGAAGATTATGGCGAGGAACATATGAAAAGCGGAGATTTGATTGTGTACACCTCCGCCGACAGCGTTTTTCAAGTTGCCGCACACGAGGACATTGTCTCGGTTGCCCAGTTGTACGACTACTGCCAAATGGCTCGTGATATGCTCACAGGGGAACACGCTGTAGGCAGAGTTATCGCACGCCCCTTTGTTGGCGATAAGCAAAGCGGCTTTAAGCGCACCTCTAACCGCCACGATTATTCCTTAAAACCGCCCAAAAAGACTGTTTTGGACTATATGAAACAAAAAGGCTTGGATGTTATAGGTGTGGGCAAAATTTATGACATTTTTGATGGGGAGGGCGTCACAGAGAAAATCAAAACCAATGGCAACGCCGATGGTATGCGTGACACGCTAGAGCTTGCAAAAAGAGACTTTGAGGGGCTTGCCTTTATAAATCTTGTGGATTTTGACATGGTTTACGGTCATAGAAACAACATTGACGGATATGCCGCTGCCGCCACAGAGTTTGACAGCCAGTTAAAACAGCTTTTGCCGCTTTTAAGGCCCGATGACCTTTTGATGATAACCGCCGACCACGGCTGTGACCCCGGCACCCCCTCAACGGATCACTCGAGAGAATGTGTGCCTTTTATTGCATATGGTGACAGGATAAAGCAAGGCAATAATTTAGGGACAATCAAATCCTTTGCGCATATTGGCGCAACGGTTGCAGATTACTTTGGCATAACAGAAAAGCTTGATGCAGACAGCTTGCTGGACAAGCTTTTAAAATAATAGAATAACTTCAAAAAGCCGCCCCAAATGTACCGACCTGTACCGACCACCAAAGGTTAGACTTAAAAACTAACTTATTGGGTCACTACAGTCACTACATTTGCTCAGCGGCTTTTTTTGCTTTAAAAACAAAAACGCCCCAACCTTTTTCAAGGCGGGGCATAAACTTTATTTTGAAATTAATTCACGCAATTTATCGCTTGAACTTATAAATTTTACCATTATAATGCCTATGAAAAGGCAGCTTACCACTTGACCTAACCCAACTGTCAGCATATTCAAAAGTAAAATGGGCAGCGTGTGTATGTCAGAAAAAAAGAATGTTATTTCAAAGCCTACCACCACAGCGTTCACCAAAATAGGTGGAATTGCCGCCGCTATGGGCAAACCTTTCGTCATAACATTTCGAAGCTTATATGTCATAACCGCCGAAATAAATGTTGCCAATGTGCCAAACACCATATCTATGGGGCTGGAACCAATCATATTTGTGATAAAACACCCTATCGTTACCCCCACTATTGCATCGGGGGTAAATATTGGCAGCAACGTCAGTGCCTCACTAAACCTAACCTGTATTGCCCCGTATGCAAAGGGAGCAAACGCTAAGCTTATGACGGTATAAACCGCCGCAATCATGGCTTGCCTTGCCAAATTTTTGGATTTATTCATTGTTAATCCTTTTCTATTTTCGCTGAAACGCTATACCTAGACTTTGCGGCCCTGCATTGATGGTGACGGCACAGCCTAAAAAGAACTGTCCTTTTGGTGGGTAACCTATCTCTCTTATGCAGCTTTCCAGCAACTCTTCGCCGTACTCGGGACGGGTATACGCTATAATATAGTCTTGATAATCGTCGGCTCTCTCTTTAAACTGGGCTATCAGCGCCGGTATAACCAGCTTGTCCCCACGCACCTTTTGCAGCACCTCGGTCTTGCCATGGAACATGGAAATAACAGGACGAAATCCCATAAGCTCCCCTGCAAAGGCTGCCGCCGCAGATATTCTGCCGGATTTTTTCATAAATTTCAAGGTGTATGTAGCCAGCAAAATTTCATTATTTTCAAATCTTTTAATAAGATATTCTATTATCTGCTCTGGGGGCATACCCTCATCAATCATTTTGTTTGCCTGCATAATCGGATAGCCGTAAGCGACCGAATAGCACCGACTGTCTACAATTGTAATATTCATGTTACAGTCCGGCATTTCATCTAGGAACATCTTCCTTGCCATAACCGCCGCATCATATGTGGCACTGCCGGTTTTGTTGATGGTAACATGGATGACATCCGTCACCCCCTCTTTGTGCAGCTCTGCATATTTTTCACAAAAGCTTATCATAGTTATGTGCGATGTGGCTGGAATATCCCG
>JAVWUR010000136.1:0-4845 GCA_036667055.1 Oscillospiraceae bacterium | reverse complement strand
CAATATCAATGAGATATTTTATGTATTATTTGAAGTCGGATGATTTTAAAAACCAATTAGAACGGCAAATTGTTGGCTCGGCACAGCTGAATTTTGGATCAAGTCACTTAAAAAAAATGCATATTCCACTTCCACCACTTGACGAACAAAAGAAAATTGCAAATGAACTTGATAAAATAACCGATATTATTACAAATCGCAAAGCTCAGCTTAAAAAACTCGACTTGCTTGTCAAATCCCGACAAGTAGGGCAGATGAGAGCCAATGGACTGGAAGTGGTCGCATGAGAACTAATGGTACTTTTTGCTTAAGCGATATTTTAGTGCCACAAGCCAAATCTAAGATAAAAGCGGGCGAAGGATTAGATAAAGGAGAATATCGCTTTTTTACATCAAGCAATATACAATCTAAATTTATAGATACCGCCATATACTATGAAGCGGCCCTAATTTTTGGAACCGGAGGAAATGCAAGTATACATTATTGCGATGAGCCTTTTTCTACATCTACCGATTGTGTGGTTTTTTATGCTAAAGATAAACAAATTTTAAAAACAATATACTTGTATCTGTACAGCAATATGCAAATTCTCGAAAGTGGTTTTAAAGGTGCAGGATTAAGGCATATTTCAAAAGAATATATTATGAATATTCAAGTCCCAAAAATGACAGCCAAGGAACAGATTCAAATCGCTGAAATTTTCGAATGTATAAACAAGGTGATAAATAAAAGAAAACTACAATTATTGACGCTTGATTTACTAGTGAAGTCCCGATTTATCGAGATGTTTGGAGACATTCCAAAGAGCGAATATGTTTCCATGAAGGAAGTGTGTTCAATCATAACCGATGGGACACATCAACCTCCCAAATTTGTTTCAGATGGTATTCCGTTTATATTCGTCTCAAACTTGGCTAATAATGAAGTTACCTACAATGTGGAAAAATATATCACAGACGAGACTTACAATGAATTGATTAAACGTACTCCGATAGAAGTTGGCGATATTCTTTTATCAACTGTTGGATCTTATGGACACCCTGCCGTTGTTAAAAACGATAAGAGGTTTCTTTTTCAAAGACATATAGCATATTTAAAACCAAAGAAAGTACAGGTGGACAGTATTTACTTATATGGCTTCCTACTTTCAGCTGATGGTCAACAACAAATTAAGGATCGGGTTAAAGGTATTGCACAGAAAACTCTGAATCTCTCAGAGATAAAAAAATTGATGCTTCCATTGCCCACAATGGATACACAAACCCAATTCTCCGCCTTCGTCAACCAAGTCGACAAATCAAAATTTGTGTTTCTCTTAAAGTAATATTTGCACGATATTACATACTTTCTCGTTCTGTTCGCTTTAATTGTTTATTATAAATCAAAATTTAAAATGTTTTAGAAACAAAAAACAGTATATTTTGCTTTGCAAATAATTACGCTTAAGCACTAATTTTCAGGAGGTGACCCAAATGACAAACTTTGATTTTCTACAAGCGGACAAGCAGTTTCATAGCTTTTCCGGCATTGCGGTTTCGGCTGAAAAAATCTTACATATTGATACCTCTGCTGCTGTTTTAAATTGTCGCAGAGCTATGGAGTTTGCTGTCAAGTGGATGTATTCCGTTGACGGCAGCCTAGCTATACCTTGGGAACAGAACCTTGTCAGTTTAATGGGTACGTCGGAGTTTAGAGATATTGTAGACGATAATATGTGGAAGAGAATGGATTTAATTCGCAGAATCGGTAACAATGCGGCACATAGCGGTAAACAAATCGCCCAAGAACAAGCAGAGCTATGCCTTGAAAACCTTTTTATCTTCTTGGATTTTGTCGCCTATTGCTATGCTGAAAACTATACTGAAACAAAGTTTGATAAAACGCTACTATTCAATCAAACTTCTGAGCCTACTAAAGAGGTGCCCGATGTTGATATTGATAAACTCATTGAAGAAAACAAAAATCTTAAAGAAAAACTGACAGCACGCCGAGAAGAAAAAGAGCAGACCTATGTGCCAAAACCTCTTGAGTTAACTGAATATAAAACTCGCAAAATCTATATCGACGCTATGCTTTTAGATGCCGATTGGATTGAAGGGAAAAACTGGCTTAATGAAGTGGAGCTTTTCGGTATGCCAAATAAATCGGAGGTTGGATATGCCGATTATGTGCTATACGCAGATGACGGAAAAGCGTTAGCTGTCATTGAGGCAAAACGAACCTGCGTAGATGTTTCTAAGGGTAGACAACAGGCAAAACTATATGCTGATTTACTGGAGAAAAAGCACGGTGTACGTCCTATTATCTTTTTAACAAATGGATTTGATACTCGTATTCATAATGATAAATATGATACATCCGAGAGAAAGGTTGCCTCTTTTTACTCGAAAAGAGATTTACAAAAACTCTTTAATTTGCACCGCTCTCGTACAAAGCTTAAAAATATTTTAGTAGACAAAAATATTGCAGGTAGATATTATCAAATTGCTGCTATTCGTGCAGTATGTGATACCTTAGAACAAAACAGAAGAAAAGCCCTTTTAGTTATGGCAACAGGCAGCGGAAAAACACGTACTGTCATAGCTTTAGTTGGTGTGCTTTTAAATCATACTTGGGTAAAAAATGTTCTCTTTTTGGCAGACAGAAATTCTCTTGTAACGCAGGCAAAGCGTAGTTTTGCAAATTTACTCCCTGATTTATCAGTAACTAATTTATGTGAAGATAAAGATAATTATAATGCACACTGCGTTTTTTCGACCTATCAGACGATGATGAATGTCATTGATACAGCGAAAGATAATGAGGGTAAGCTTTATACCGTTGGGCACTTCGACCTAATTATTTGTGATGAGGCTCACCGTTCCATTTACAACAAATATAAGGATATTTTTAATTATTTTGATGCACCTCTTGTGGGACTGACTGCAACACCAAAGGACGAAATTGACAAAAATACCTATGAAATATTTGAGTTGCAAAACGGTCTACCAACCTATGGCTATGAACTGAGCCAAGCTGTAAAAGACGGTTATTTAGTAGACTTTTTATCGGTAGAATCAAAGCTGAAATTCCTGCAAGAAGGTATCAGCTACCCTGATCTTACCGAAGAACAAAAGGCAGAGTATGAAGATACTTTTAAAGATGAAAATGGCGAAGTTATTGATAAAATCACATCTTCTGCACTAAACGAATGGGTGTTTAATGAGGATACCATCAAAAAAGTTCTTGATATTGTAATGAGCAAGGGTATTCGTATCGATTATGGTAATTCACTAGGAAAAACTATCATTTTTGCGAAAAATCATAAGCACGCCGAAGAGATTTTGCGTATCTTTGGAAAGGAATATCCCAATTTGCCTGGATTTGCAAAGGTCATTGATAACTATACCAATTATGCACAAAGTTTAATTGATGAATTTTCCGACCTTAAAAAAATGCCACAAATTGCAATTTCTGTTGATATGCTGGATACTGGTATTGATATACCGGAAGTGGTAAATCTTGTTTTTTTCAAGAAGGTAATGAGTAAGGCAAAGTTTTGGCAGATGATTGGCAGAGGAACTCGTCTTTGCCCTAATCTAATTGGCGGAAACGACAAAGATAAGTTTTATATCTTCGATTTCTGTGGAAATTTTGAATTCTTTAGAATAAATCAAGGGAAACCAACGGTTAATATGATTGCTTTGCAAAGTGCAATATTTAATCTTAAGCTTGAAATTGCACGCAAATTACAAGATATTGAATATCAGACAAATGATTTAATTGAATTTCGTGAATCTATAGTGGACGATATGTATGCTCAAGTTTGCAAAATAAATAGGGATAATTTTGCAGTAAAGCAGCATTTAAAATATGTTGATACTTACAGTAATCGTGCTTCATATGAAAACATAACTTATGAAAATTCACTAATGGTAAAAGAAGAGGTATCTCCATATATTGCAGCTGTTGATGATGAGCCAACGGCTTTAAGATTTGATGCACTTATGTATGGAATTGAGCTCGCATATTTGCTTGGGAAAAAGTATACAAAAGCAAGAAGCGATTTAGTTAAAAAGATAAGTGCAGTTGCAAAAATCTCTAATATTCCGGAGATTATGATGAAGCAAGCCTTCATTTCCTCGTTACTTCACACAGACTATATTGACAGTGCCGGAATTAATGAGTTTGAACATATTCGTGAAGAGCTTCGTTCACTGATGAAATATATACCCAAGGATACAATTTGTTATAATTCCAATATTGAAGATGATATTTTGTCAATTGATTGGAATGAAGCAGAGCTTGAAAATGATGACCTTAAGAATTATAAGGCAAGAGCGGAATACTATATCCGTCAACACGAAAACGCTGATGTCATTCAGAAGCTAAAAACTAATAAAAAATTAACTGAAAAGGATATTTTTTCATTACAGGATATTCTGTGGAAAGAAGTTGGCACAAAAGAAGATTACGAAGCCGAGCTTGGAGCGAAACCTTTAGGTGAATTTGTACGAGAAATTGTTGGTCTTGATATGAATGCAGCTAAAGAAGCTTTTGCCCAGTATCTTGATGAAACCAGTCTTGATTCAAGGCAAATATATTTTGTTAATCAGATAGTTGAGTATATCGTGCAAAACGGTGTAATGAAAGATTTATCTGTATTACTGGAATCTCCATTTAGCGATAAAGGCAGCGTTGTAGAAGTTTTCACGGATTTGAAAGTGTGGCATGGTATTAGAAAAACTATTGAAATGATTAATAGCAATGTTGCCATTTGATGTCATTTAAACTCTCTTAGGAATTAAATGCTTTTTAAGAAAATTGTTTATAAATAACATCGTGGTCACAATGCGTATTTTGGTA
>JAVWUR010000135.1:4631-4865 GCA_036667055.1 Oscillospiraceae bacterium | reverse complement strand
CTGATGGACGCCATGGTGGAATCGGTCTACAAACCCGAGCCGCTGGCTCATGTCCTAGGCATCTGTATCACAAAAAACAAGTAAGAGAAGCGAAAGCCGATTGTCCAATGTTGACTGACCCCGTAATATTTTTATACAAAACCGGCAGCTTGGGCTTTGATCTAGGCTGCCGGTTTGATTTTGAGTGTTGGTGCTTGGGGCAGGCACTGTTTCCGCATAACCCTCCCATTCGGC
>JAVWUR010000135.1:0-4621 GCA_036667055.1 Oscillospiraceae bacterium | reverse complement strand
TATCACCTGTGCGTGGACAGCGGCCGGGTGGGCATCGACGGCGCGGTAGCCGCCATCGCAGCCGCCTATCGGGCGTTATAACGCAAAGACGCAAAACGGCGGCACCCGCCCAGAGGTTCTCCATGTATAACTGCCCCCAAACCCGCATATACATCCCTCAGTAGAAGCGCGAGGATGGTGTTGCCGGGTGAAAGGGAATATGGAGGAGCGAGCCTGCGGGCTGGCCCTTTACATCATTGAACACAAACAGACCGTGCGGAACGCCGCAAAAAAGTTCGGGGTGAGTAAATCGACAGTGCATACGGTAAAGTTCATCGGTGTCGTTTCGCTTGGGTCTTTGAATTCCCCTCTTGACACACAAAACACACGCCCTTTTGGGGCGTGTGTTTTTCTATTCTGCCAATAGTTGACCCCCTCACCGCACAGCCCTTTCTGCTCGAACCGACAGGAATTATAATACAGACTTTCACTGTTTATAGTAAATCAATGCCCCCGCTGATTTTCTATAAGGAGTGATTTTTCATGTTACTGATTGAATACGAACACGCCGCCAAGGCGGCGGCGGAAACAAGCAAGCAGATATATGATGAAACTGACGACACCTATTATTTTGTCAAAACGCTATTCGGCTGGAAACACCCCGAACGCTCCACCTTTCAAAACGAAGGGTGCTGCATCGTCCTAATTCGGAAACTGCCGGAGCAAAAACAGGAGATTAAGCAGATTTGGCTTAGAACATACCTCGCCTACGAAACGGAAACAGGCTACAATTACAGAGAGAACTTTCATTACATTACATCGGTTATCAAGAATTTAGCGGCCCTGCAGGAGCAGGGGCAATTTAATGTTTTTCTCGCCTACTGTACTTTTGCCAAGCACGAGACATACAAGCGAAACAAGGACAGTGCGAATAGGGCACAGGCGATTGCGATTGACCTAGACTTCAACAAAATGCCCAGCTTCTCCGGGCTGAGTTATGAGGCATCCATTTGCAAAATAAAGAATGACTATGCCGAGATTTTTTCTAAATTCTCGCCTATGATTGTTCACAGCGGCGGCGGCTGTCAACTGTATTTTTTACTCTCTGTGCCGCTAAAGCTTTCATACACGCACTACGGCGAGGATGTCGATAATGCACACGACAGGGAGATTTTCAAGACAATTAGCCGTGGTCTCAACTACGCCATGTTAGATGCCGGAGCGGACACGCACTGCAGCGGCGATTTTGCCCGGATTTTTCGTGTTCCGGGGGTCTACTCTCTTAAATATGGGGAGCCTCGCCCGGTCAGCATCACAAAAAGGGGGAATCCAGTTTCTAGCAAGGGACTATATAGCTACTCTGAGGCCTATATTCCAGTGGAACCGGCAGCACCCGTCAAGGAGCCGAAAGTTAAAAAGCCACCCAAGACCAAACCGGCCTACATCTATGAGGCGGCAGAAGTGGGAGAACGTGGCTATGAATATCTGGTAGCTATGCGGCTGAGAGACATTGAGGCGGCTCTCAGCCAGAACAATGACACGGTTGGTTTTCGCAACCAAATTGTTTTCGTTGCGGCGGCGATTTTGACAACCACCATCTGCGATGAAGATACCATCCTAACCTCCCTCAATCGACTGAATAATCTATTTCTCGACCCCCTGCCAGCGGAGGAGCTGAACGCCACAATTTCCAGCGTCACACACTGTAAATACAAGGTGACGAACGAATACATCAACAGGAGCGTCTATCTGCCCCTCGGTACAGATTTGAGCAAGCTCGAGGGCCGGTACACCGCCGAAGAAAGGCGGGCCGCCAAGGCCCGATATAACGCCTCTAGGCCGCACAAGAAAAAGTTCAGCAGAGAGGCCAAGCGTGCCTACATTGCCAGTCACTCAAATTTGAGCAATCGAGAACTTTCCAAATATTTAGGCTGCACTGTGAAAACAGTTGCAAGATTGCGTTCAGACTAGAAAGTCTGAACGCTTTTTTGCCTTTTTTTGAAGTGTAGACATTCCTGAGACATATACAAATATAATATTAATTATAAAAAAAATCTTAGGTTAAAGCAACCTGTTTTTTTGCTTTTTATACGAGACAGCAATTTGGAAATTTTCTAATATTGGATTTTGCTTCAAAACATTCTACCGCTTTTTTGCAGTATTTCTGCGTCAACAATAGCCGCTTTTTGCTTTTTCGATTGCTTCTGCCAGTGCTTGCGTCCTGTCGAACCATTTACTGTTATATTACCGCATTTGCGAAAGTATAAGATAATACGATAGTTGCATCGGGTCTCGCTTCGACCCCAGTGCATGATTGCACTGGGGCAAGCTGCGGAAAAACCCCTATCGGGGCCGCAAAGCAAGCTTTGCTTTTTGCCGCAGTCTTCGCTCGACCCGATGCGGCTTCGCCGCAAGGGAACGCCTACGGCGTATTTTATTTACGGAGGGGATAACCATGCCAAGAAGACCCACGGGCCTAGCCCACATCAGCGAAAAAGATATGGCTGCATTTCGTATGCTTTGGTGTGTGGAGCACACACCTCGCCAATTACTCAATCTGACTGATAGCAGAATTAAGGCACTCAGCAAATTAGGCTATATCGAATGTTGCCGAAATGCCAAAAATGTGCCTATCATCCACTGCACAAAAGCGGGACGCAACTTTATTTCTCAGCTGCCGGGATTTGAAAATCGCAGAGCCTATGTCAGCACCCATTCCCCAGCACATAACTGCAAGCTGGCGACAATCTATGCGGAGAAGTCGCCGGAGCAGCAGCAAAATTGGCGTACAGAACGTGAACTAGCCGAACTGTGCCATGACCGGATGGGCGAACTGAGACAACAAGATTTTGACCGCTGGAGCGACCTGCAGTCCTCCCCTTGGTCTCCGGCAGACGGCGGCGTTATGAGTGATTCCGGCGAATTAGAGGAGGCCATAGAAGTCATTACCGTCAACTACGGCGACCTTGAATGTAAGGAAGTATTTGCAAGGGTGCTTGACGCACCAATCAGCTATTACAAGGCGTAGGGGGGGTATCTATGAGAAGTGAAAAAAACGAAATTCTTCTAAAGCATGAACTAGAAAAAAACAAAGTGTTTTTTGAAGTCTTTCGAGATGTTTTTGGCGGCATGATGTTTCGGAGACAATTTGTGGGTTTCATCCCAAATCACGACAAATATCTGAAAACATGGAGCGAGTTAGGAATTGTTTTCAGTAGCGATATTGGTAGCAACAAATTGTATCGAATGTGCCGCTGCAAGCCGCTACAAATGCTCTCTCCAAGACAAATTACCGGAGCACTCATTTTGCGAAATATGCTCAGATATTACTACTACATCAGCCGAGGTTTCACAACGCCGGAACAGGTACTTGAATTTTCAAAAAAGGGTTCTGACCGAGTTATGCGAACAAGCGTACCAATGGAACTGCTGCAAAACTATAATACGAGTTTCGAGGCGAAAGGCGTACATATTCCGAACTTCGTATCAGAAGAAAAGGCCAACATCATTAGACGGCTGAGTTTTCGCAACATCGCAATTACACACACCACATACAAAAGCGGGACAATTACCCCGCATTTGGTGATATATCAAATTCTTAGGACTACGCCGTCCAAGCTGGCGGAACTGATTACCCTAGCCCATAGGTTGTGCTCTGATTTGTTCTATGCCGACGGCATTAAGATTGATCCCGATGTTACAATTTGTAGATTTGAGTGCAACGACGATATGCCGCAAGTAATTACGGCACTACAAAAAAGGCGGGAGTTTCTTTGCCTTTCCAGTGAGACGCTAGAAGAGCGGCTGCATACTATTTCAGTTGTGCGAAAATTAGGATATATAAACCCCGCCTTGATTTTGTAGAGCAGTTTCAATTTATAATTTTTCCCCCCTGTGCTTATAACTTCTTATAAGGGGGTGATGATTATGGAACGTATCAGTGCATTAGAACTCGCCATGATGGAAGATTTGTATGGAACTACCAATGTAACCGAAATGCTAAACAGCAAAGAATACAAAGCAGAATTTGATGAATGGGTTCGCAAAATGGAAGAAGACAACAGTTCAACACTGGAAGAAGACGACGGTTTAACCCTATAATAATTTTTGGAGGTAAAGAAAATGACTATTACAAATTGCACCTTTATTCCACCGGACGGCGTGGAAAACGTGGCTGATGTAGCCGTCACATTTGACGGAATTATCACCGTTGAGGCCTGTATCTACCGGGAACAGAGTTCCAAGTCGAAACGCAGGGGCTTTGTGGTTTCTTGGCCCGACGAGGCTTGTTTCAGAAGTCAATACTTAGAAAATTATTATACAGGAGAAGTGATTGACAGATACTTCGACTGGAAAAATGAAAATAATTTAGAATTTTAGTTATATTATTTTTACTATTGCATATAGTATATTAGTCCCTTGAAAGGGGTAAAGAAAAACCCCGGCAGGGCAAAGAAATATGGGCGGAAATTTTATTGTAAAACGAAATTAAATGGCAAGAAGAAGGGGCACGGCTAAACGCCGTGCCCCTTTATTTTTGTGCTTCTTGCTATCGTTATCATGCCCGTGTTATGTGCCATCCGTTCTCACAAAGAACGGTGGCGAATCCCCACGGTCCAAAAATCCGGAACACGAAGAGAGC
>JAVWUR010000134.1:0-4881 GCA_036667055.1 Oscillospiraceae bacterium | reverse complement strand
AGTCAGAAAGCTTCACGCTTAAAGAAATATGGCATTACCTAATGAATGGGCATAACTACCTCCGTTTTAACAGCGGAAAAGTGGAAATCGGCTACAGTGCTGATTTGAATATTTGGGACTTAAATACCATCTCCACCGCCCCTGTTTACAACCCACTCGCCAGCATAATTTACTCTGCAAATGCCGCCACCAATATAACCGATACCATTATCAATGGTAAATTTATTAAACGTCACGGCAAGCTGACCTTTGATACCACTGAAGTTGTCAAAAACGCCAGCCGCTGTGCCAAAGAGATATATAAGAGAGGAAAAGGCAAATCCAGCCTTTATTTTTAAAAATGATTAGAGATTTTATTTTACAAGACAAACCGGAATTACTAGATTTAGTGGAAGACTTTTACAATTCAAACGCCGTTGTAGAACCAATTCCAGTACAAAACTTTGCCAATTGCTTTGATGCAATAATCAACAAAAATCCATTTGTCCGTGGGCTGACAATTCTCCACGAGGGAGAAATTTTAGGCTATGCACAGCTTTCCTTCACCTATTCAAGCGAGGCAGACGGTATGGTAGTTTTGTTTGAAGAGCTTTACATTAAGCCAAGCTACCGTGGCAAGGGCATCGCCCACCAAGTTTTTGACTTTGTGGAAAAGGAGTACAGGGGTAAAGCTAAAAGAATACGTCTTGAATGTTGCCACTGCAACGAAAAGGCTCACAGGCTCTACTCTAACTTAGGGTTTAACGAGCTTGATTATGTCCAGATGATTAAAGATTAAAATAGGATAAGCGCCTAATTTGCAAAGAGCTTATACACAACTAAAAAGCATCCAACATCACGCTGAATAGCGGTGTTGGATGCTTTTATTTTTAACTGCTTAACAGTGTGCCTTTTTATCCTTCTACATATTGGTCGCAGAATTTACAACGATATTTGCCGTTGTCACTCATGGTGAAAATCGCCCTTGTTTCATCTTCCGCATTGGAGATACAGCGGTCATTTTTACACACAAGATTGTCTATCGCTCTTGCAGTGCTCTCTGTTTTATTTTCCGAAAGCTTTATATCCGACAGTCCTAATAGCGTCATAATAAGTGCCATACGCACAAAAACACCATTGCCCGCCTGTTCAAAATACAGTGCTCTTTCATCATCATCCACATCAAGAGCTATCTCGTTAACTCTTGGCAATGGGTGAAGTATTGCCATCTCTTTTTTTGCGGCTTTCATCTTTTCCACTGTGAGAACATAGCTGTTTTTAAGCCTTAGGTACTCATTTTCGTCTGAAAAGCGTTCTCTTTGTATGCGTGTCATATATAATATATCCAAGCTTGGAATTGCATCTTCAAGGCTTGTCACCTGCTCGTAAGTGCAGTTTGATTTTTTCAAAATTTCCTCTATTATATATTCCGGCACCTTTAATTCTTCAGGAGAAATCAGCACAAAATGGTTGCCCTCATACCTTGACAGCGCCTTGATTAGTGAGTGCACCGTCCTGCCGAATTTTAAATCTCCGCACAGACCAATTGTCAAGCCATTCAGCCTGTGATGTCTGCGGCGAATTGTCATCAAATCAGTGAGCGTCTGTGTGGGGTGCTGATGTCCACCATCTCCGGCATTTATAATCGGCACTTTGGAATATTGGCTGGCACGAAATGCCGCCCCATCCTTTGGGTGACGCATTGCCACAATATCGGCATAATGACCTACAACCCTAATCGTGTCCGCCACGCTCTCCCCTTTTGATGCCGAGCTTGCACTGGCGTTTGAAAAACCAATTGCTTGCCCGCCTAAATTTATCATTGCCGCCTCAAAGGAAAGCCGAGTTCTCGTACTTGGTTCAAAAAACAATGTCGCTATTTTTTTGCCGTCACATATATGGCTATATTTATTTCTGTCTGCTGCAATGTCATCGGCAAGGTCAAGAATTTGCTCCGTCTCTTCTAGCGATAGATATAATGGGTCGATTAAATGGCGCATAGTACCCTCCTGTTATTCAACTATCTATTTTATTTTTATCCTAACAAGTATAATCATTTATAGGTAAATTGTCAAATAAAAATTGCAAATTATTATCGTATATATTAAGCAAATTAAACTAATATTTTACTTAATATAAGCTACATAATAAATGCCGAAATGTCACGGATAGCGTCTGCAAATAAACCTAAAAAAGCAAGTAGCGCCACTCAATGTGTCTTTTCTTCTCGCAACACATAGCATCAAGCTCCCGGTGACGTTGTTGGCTGTGCCGGAGTAGGTGGCGGTGTGGGAGTTGGCGTTGGCGTGGGCGTGGGTGTTGGTGTTGGAGTAGGTGTTGGGGTCGGGGTTGGAGTAGGTGTTGGGGTCGGGGTTGGTGTTGGAGTTGGCGTCGGTGGCGGTGTGGGGGTTGCGAAAGGCTTATCATTTGCCACATATAGGGTAATTTCATCCGTTAACGGCATCAAAATATCCCCCTCTTTTCTGTCCATTCCAGCTACCATGCCAAAAACAAACTGTCTAGATTGGTCAACATATTCTTTTTTGTGCTTTATACCCAGCCTATCAAGCTTTTTAACAGCATCGTCATACATAACACCTATCAGCCCTGACGGAACCGCAACCGTCTGCGGGCCTAAGCTGACCTTTAAGTAGATAGTCCCCCCCACCGCTAATGCTTCTCCTGCCTTTGGCGTGTGGGATATAACCTCTCCTACTTCAAATTTTTCGCTATATTCTTCCTGCTTTATAAACAGAAAATCCTGTTGGTATTCCTTATTATTTATTATTTCAGTATAGCTTTTACCCTCTAAATTGGGTACTAATTTTTCAATAATTATACTTGAATAGTCTGAATTGGAGGAAGAATTCCCCTCTTCATTGCCACCGATGCTTTTAAATGCAAAGACTAAAACCAACACAAAAGCCACTGCCAGCAGTGCATATTGACACAGCTTTTTTATGTCCGGCTCCTTTATTGCAACTGCCTTTACTTTATGTTGCTCCACTGTCGCTTTATCATCAAGCATAAGCACAAAATCATCAATATTGTCTAACCGCTCTGTTGGATTTTCCTTAGTTGCATACTTTAAAGCCTCTATGGCATACTTTGGAAATATTCTCAAAGTGTCCCTTGCATCAAGAGCCGCTTGGCTCAATATGCTGCCTGTAACTGCATAGTATAACAGGCAGGCAGTGGAATATATGTCGGTAAAAAAACCTTGAAATTTCTTTTGGCTATATTGTTCCGGCGCCGAAAACCCATCATAAAGCTTGTACACTATATGGTCATTTCTTGCCCTTAAATCTTGAATTGCAAAGCCTGTTAGCATAATTGTATTGTCAGGAGTAATAATTATCGTCTCGTCGCTTATTCCTCCATGAGATAGGTTTAAGTTGGACATCTTTGCAAGTAACTCAAACAGATCCTCAAACAGCCACCTTGCCTCTTTGAAGGTGTATGGTTTTCCACGCTTTATCAGCGCCTGACGCAGTGTGATGCCTTGGACATTTTCTATGACAGCATATGCCGTTCTGTTTGCCATGAATACATCAAAAATTTTAGGCATACTTTGAGTTTCCACGTTTTTTAAGGTGTCATACAGCTCAATAAAATCAAACAGTAGATTTTTAAACAAAACCTGCTTGTCCTCCTGCACTGTAACCTCATCTATGTCCCTCGCCCCGACCATTGATACCGGAAGGAATTCTTTCAAAAGCACCTTTTTTTGTTTTACTGTATCAAAACTTAAATAGGTTGTGCTCTCTCCGTCCACAGCAACAACCTCACCAATCACATATTCATTTAGTCTGCTTGCATAGACAAGAGTGCCCGGTATGGATTCTCTGTCTCCCACTTGAAATCCACACCAAGCACATACCTCGCTATCTCCGTTAATTAGTTCATTACAGAAAATACAATGTTTTTGCTCTGACATATTTTTCCTCGCATAAAAAGTTTACAGCTCCGGCAAGTCTTCCCCATTTTCAAGGTTGTTCCAAACATTTTGGACGTCATCATCCTCATCAAGAGCATCAAATAAAAGTGCTAGCTTGCGCAATGCCTCCTCGTCGTCAACTCTTGTATAGTTTTCCGGAACCTTAGTCAGCTCTTTTTCCTCTATATTGTAGCCCATATCGGTAAGGTTTTGAGCAACTGCACTAAGCTCTGTTGCTTCAGTCGTGAATTCTATAATTCCTTCTTCTTCAAAGTCAACATCGCTTGCGCCCGACTCAACACAATCTTCCAATATTTTTTCTTCATCAATATTGTTTTGTTCAATTATTATTATGCCCTTTTCCTTGAACATAAACGAAACACAGCCTGTTGTCCCTAAATTACCACCAAATTTGTCAAAATAATGGCGCATATTAGAGGCTGTTCTGTTTCTGTTATCGGTGAGGCACTCCACTATAACTGCAATGCCTGCTTGCCCATAGCCCTCGTAAACAATGCTCTCGTAGCTTTCCTTGTCATTGTCCCCCGCCTTTTTTACAGCACGCAACAGATTGTCCTGTGGCACATTAGCCGCTCTGCCCTTAGCGATTAAATCTCTAAGCCTTGAATTGTTGTTAATATCTCCGCCGCCCTCTTTTACCGCAACGGAAATTTCTCTTGCAAGTTTTGTGAAAATCTTTGCTCTGGCAACATCATTTGCCCCTTTTTTTCTTTTGATAGTACTCCATTTTGAATGTCCTGACATAGTTAAACTCCTGATATTATAATTTATATTGTGTAGACGTAACCTCGAATATGCAGAAAATTCCACACATTTCAAAGTTTGCGCCCGGCTATAGACTATATTGATATGCGCCACACCGCAGTGGCACAGTGGCTTCTCGCCGCCCATGAGGTTATTATAACGCAAATTCACTAATCGCAGATTAGTGAGGGCGGCAATGC
>JAVWUR010000133.1:0-4893 GCA_036667055.1 Oscillospiraceae bacterium | reverse complement strand
TTGCCGTGGGGTTGCCGTGGGGTTGCCGTGGGGTTGCCGTGGGGTTGCCGTGGGGTTGCCGTGGGGTTGCCGTGGGGGTTCTCGTGGATCACAGTTGCCGTGGATCACGGTTCTCGTGGATCACAGTTGCCGTGGAACACGGTTCAACCGTGTGACGGCGGTTCAACCGTGGGTACGGTTAACAAATAAAAATAATTTTAAATATTTTGGCGAAAAATCTCAAAAGCCGCAGAAATACAGGGTTTTTGAGATTTTATTTTTTAAAATTTCCGACGCTTTTCCGACACTTTATAGTATATAATAAAATTAAAATAGAGAAAATCTTGTCAGGGGGAGGCAATTGCGTTGAAATTAAAGGAAAAAACACACAGAGTACTTCCAGCGTTGCTCTCTCTTGCACTGTTACTAGCTACATTTCCTATGACGGCGACAACCGCTTATGCAGCGGGTTATGGCACAGTGATGGATCTGCCTACAGGTGCAGGGAGCACGCTTTACTCGAACATCTATCAGGTAAAAACGAATACGAACATATCGTATTCAAACTACTATAGTGCCCTGAATGTTGCCAGCGGACACACCGCCGTAATTTATATCCCAAAGGGTGTGACGCTGACGGTTCGGGGTGGACATGGCAGTGGCCAAAATGCAGGTGCTGCCGGTATTAATCTGCCTAGCAGCTCGACGCTGGTGGTCACCGGTGGGGGCGTGCTCAATGTTTATGGGGGAAACAGCGGTTATTCCTCTGGCGGCAGCAGCGGAAGCGGTGGATATTGGAACGGCGGAAGCGGTAGCGATATGCGTTCCGGCTACGGCGGCTCCGGCGGCTTTGGTGCAGGCGGTGCAGGTGCTGCTATAGGCGGCAATGGTGGTTACGGTGGCGGCGGCAGCAGCGGTGGCAGCACCGTTTATGGCGAGCGTAGTAATGGTTATAGCGGCGGCTCTGGCAGCTATGGCAACAGCGGAACTAGCGGCGGCTCAGTTTACATCCTCGGTACCGTTTTGGTTAACACCTATGGCGGTGGGGCAGCTGGTGGTGCCGGTGGCGGCTCTTACGGTGGCTCCTCGCAGAAAAAACTAGGACGCTATGCCCATGTGGCAAACGGCGGCGGCGGCGGTGGCGGCGGTGGTTCTACCTATTCTGCACCTGGTATCGGCGGCGGTACAGGGGGTGCAGGGGGTGGCGGCGGTGGCGGCAGTGGTGCTAACACCCGTGGCAACGAGAACAATAAAAGCAGTGCAGTTTATAACACCGGTACAGGTGGCGGCGGTGGCTCTGGCGGTTACTCCGGCAGTACAGGCTCTAGAAATTCGGGCAGCTGGTGGGGCGGCTCCGGCGGCTCTGGCGGCGGACGTGGCGGCTCTGGCGGCTCCGGTTATGTCTATAAGGCGGCAACCGCAACCCTCAATGGCAATGGAAACAACGGCGTAGTAAACGGCCACAACTCCGTAAATTATACAGCCACCCTTGACCAAGGTTCTGGCAGCGGCGGCACGGCCGGCTTTACGGCTGTCTATGGGGTCACCCCTGCAAATATTACCGTTCCGACACTAGCACAGCACGAATTTTTGGGTTATTACACCCAGCCGAACGGTAAGGGGACTCGTTATTTTGACCACCGTGGCTTTGGCACAGCACCATGGGAAGAAACTACAGATACAACCCTATATGCCTTGTGGAATCAAAGCCAGTTTAACATCACTTTCAATAAGCAGGGTGGCAGTGGCGGCAGCGACTTTATTGTCACGGCAAGTAATGACGGCACTCTAACGCCCATTACACCTCCCACCCGTGCATATCACGTTTTTGAGGGCTATTTCAGCAAGGCATCAGGTGGCGGCGAGCAGTATTATGATGCTACCGGTGCGGTTGTTGGCAACAAAAAACTGGCGGCAAACACCACCCTTTTTGCAAAGTGGCGGCAAAATCAATTTGAAATTCGCCTTGATAAGCTGGGTGGCACAGGGGGCAGTGACAACACCTACACGGATGCGGAGGGCGTTTTGCCAAAGCTTGAAATGCCTACACGGGTTGGCTATGCGTTTGGAGGGTACTCTATCGAACGCTTTAGCAAAGGACCTGACGATCTGTACTATAGTGCGGCTGGCACACCGGCACAAGGTAAGACGATTACTAAAATTACCACGCTGTTTGCCCAGTGGACATCTCAAACCTATAACATCAGCTATCAAGGGTTAACAGGGGCGACCATTTCCGGCAACCCCACAACCCGAGATTATTTGACCGAGTACACCATTCCACAGCCAACGAAGACAGGCTATACCTTCCTAGGCTGGCAGGTGGACGATGCACAGGCTCGTGTTGTGGATTTGAAAATCCCTGCTAATAATCCAAGCTATGCAAAGGATATTGTTTTGACGGCAACCTGGACAAAGGGTGCGAGCACAGATGTAAAGGTAGGTGCAGAAATTTCAGGGGCAGTCAGCAATCCGGACGAAATAAAAAGTCAGCTAGGTGAGGTGTTCAAAACCGTTGTGCCCGACACTGCGGATAATATGGGCATTACGGCAAGAGACTTGGACGCAGAATCTATTCAGATTTTACTGAAGGTCAATAAAGACTCAAACCCTGATAATCAAGATTTAATCAACAATATTTCTCAAAATTCCATCAGTGAATTTTATGATATTACAGCGGAAAAAACGGTCAAAACTACAGCAGGCGTACAGCCCCCTGTGGTGCTCAATGAAATTCCGGCTCACCTTGATGTGAAAATCCCACTGAAAGGGGAGTTTGCCAATTTAGCCTCCTATGTAGTGTACCGTGTCCATAATGGTGTTCCCGAGCGTTTGTCAAGCGACCCCACCACAGGGGCTGAGTACTATACGGTGGAGACTATTAACGGTACACCCAACATTGTCATTCGCACACGCAAGTTTTCAACCTACGCCATTGCAGGCTCCATCAAAACCACAAAGCCTGACGGCGAGGAAATGGCAAATGGTAACTCGCAAGATGTGGGCGGATTTGACGTACAAGGTCGCATCCTCGAGCAGGACAATTCATTAGTCTACAAGGTGGATATCAGCTGGGGCGGGATGAAGTATGATTTTGCCACAAGCAAAGAATGGGACCCCGAAACCCACACCTATTCAGAGGGTGGTTTTAACGGCTGGAAACCCGAGGCTTTTGACGGAAGAAACAACAAGCTTTCCGCAATTAACCATTCAAACGGCGGGGTCATTATGAATTACGCCCTTGTAGAAAATAACCTAGTCGGGGTAAATATGGCACTGCACCTATATAACAACAGCCAATCCGAGCCGGCACACAGTATGCAGCTACCGGCAGCACCCATTGGCTCTGCCGACAAGGATTTAGTTTCTTTTAACGCATATATGTTCCTGACCGGTGCACCGGAAAACAGCTGGCTTACCACAGCGGCAAACAAAAATTTCCAAAAGGTTGGGCGTATTTTGGTAACTGTTTTTCCCCAGCAGCCATAGGGCTTAATTTTTAAATCCCCGACACTTTTCCGACACTATATATTATATAATGAAATCAAAATGGCGAAAGTATTTCCAAAAGGAGGTAACATACAGTGAATTTTGTGGTTGTAGATAACAACAAAAGCGATTTGGACTTGTTTGCGAAGGCAATCAGAAAAGCAATGCCGGAGTGTCAGATCCAGCCGTTCACCGACCCACTGCTCTCAGCAAAATATATCTGCAATAATCCCGTAGATATGGTATTTATTGCAGATGATATGCGTCCTGTTAACGGCTTTCGGCTTATGCAGGTGTTGCACAAAAACATCCCAAAGCTAGCGGTTGTTATGCTGTCGGACAGCGACCTTAACAGAGTGGACGCAATACACGCCGGGGCTGATGACTATCTTTTAAAGCCTATATCTCCACATATGTTATGGGGGCTAGTGAAGCAGACTGCCATTTAATGAGTTGTTTGTCAAAAGAAATATATTACAGGTTCATTCCTATTCCGGAGGAATTGACCCTTTACAGGAGGATATACGATGCCTAAAAAGAACGGTCGCCTTGGCGGCTTCGCCGCACAAAACAGCGGTAAAATAGAAAACTGCTACAGTGTTGTGCGGATGGACACGAAAGGGCTTACGGCGGGCGGCTTTGTTGGGGAAAACACGGGCGTCATCGCCAAAAGCTATTCCCACTGCAAGATAAAGGGACTGACCGGCGGTTTCAGCGGGGAGGGCGGCGGTAACTCGGAACAGAGCTGCTACTTCTTCCATGAAGAAAAAGAGGGCAGCAAGAAACTGGAGAAACTATGCGACTCCATTCGAGGACAGCGCCTAAGAGAAATTGAGACAGACGAGGACGTAATAAACCTTGGCTTTGACCTTGAAACAATTTGGGAACGCCATGACGGTAAAGCACCACTGCGTTTTATACAGGACAAATGGCTGTACAACGTGGAGCAGTCCAAGAACTTTGGACGGTATCTCACGGATGTGACGGAACTGCCTTTGGCGGACAAAACGGCGGAGGAACCGGACAACCTCGACAAAACAGCGGAGGAACAGGACAACCTCGACAAAACAGCGGAGGAACCGGACAACCTCGACAAAACGGCGGAGGAACCGGACAACCTCGGCAAAACGGCGGAGGAACAGGATAACCTCGGCAAAACGGAGGAGGAACAGGATAACCTCGGCAAAACGGCGGAGTCTTGCCCACAGGCGAAGCTCAACCTTATCACTACACAATATGTTGGCGCACACGCTTGTCCCCAAAATCAGTCTACCACACCGGTGAAGGTCACCCTTATCACTACAGCGGAGGAGCTGTGGGAGCTGGCAAAGCAGATAAACGAGGGCAACCGAGAGCTGGCGGCGGCTTACATACGTTTAGAGGACGACATCAGCCTTGGCGGCAAAGAGTGGATGCCCATTGGGT
>JAVWUR010000132.1:0-4895 GCA_036667055.1 Oscillospiraceae bacterium | reverse complement strand
GAACAGCAAAAGCTGCCCTACCCCTTTGCTTGTGTAGCCTAAATAGAAATTATGAATACCCAGTGTGCCCAGTAAAATTGCCAGAATACCTGCTACAAACTTGCTTTTTTGCTTTGCGGTGCTCTGAGCATAGGCGGTGTTAGCACTGCTGCATGAGCTTTGGGAAGAAACCTTTGCGCCACAGTTTAAACAGTACTGCACTCCCGGCTCAAGCTTTGTGCCACAATTAGAACAAAACATTGAAAATCACATCCTTTTATTAGTTCCTAGGCTATTAGTTTAACACAAACCATAGGGATTTTCAACAATTAAAAGTGTAATTTTTGAAAAATACTTTATTAAAGCTCACTTTTGTTATATACTAAATACATTAGAAAATTAATTTAAGATGCGAGGTAGATATATGTTGACAAATAATTATGTTAAATCTGTTTTTGAAAAGACACAGGCAAAATATCCACATGAAAAAGAATATTTGCAGGCGGTAGAGGAGGTTCTCGAGACACTTCAGGACGTTGTGGAGCGGGACGAGGAGATAGAAAAACTTGCCATACTCCAGCGCATTGTGGAGCCGGAAAGAATGATAACCTTTCGTGTGGCTTGGGTGGACGATGGTGGCAATGTACAGGTAAACACGGGCTACCGCTGTCAATTTAACTCGGCAATTGGGCCGTATAAGGGGGGCTTGCGCTTTCACCCCAGTGTAAATTCCAGTGTTATAAAGTTTTTGGGCTTTGAGCAAACCTTTAAAAATTCCCTTACAGGGCTTGCCATGGGCGGTGGCAAGGGCGGCAGCGATTTTGACCCCAAGGGGAAAAGTGATATGGAGGTCATGCGGTTTTGTCAAAGCTTTATGACGGAGCTATATCGCCATATAGGGCAATTCACCGATGTGCCGGCAGGGGATATCGGGGTGGGAAAACGTGAGATTGGCTACCTTTTTGGACAGTATAAACGGCTTACCAACCAGTTCACCGGAGTGCTGACAGGCAAAGCACCGGAATTTTCCGGCTCCCTTGCAAGGACACAGGCTACAGGCTATGGGCTGTGCTATTTCACTCAAAAAATGTTAAAGACACTAAAGGACACCACCTTAGAGGAAAAAAGGGTCATCGTTTCCGGCAGTGGAAATGTGGCGATATATGCGGCACAAAAGGCGATAGAGCTTGGGGCAAGGGTGGTTGCCATGAGCGATTCGGACGGCTGCATCTACCACGAGCAGGGCATTGACCTTGAGCTGATAAAGCAGATAAAAGAGGACAGGCGTGGCAGAATTAAAGAGTATACGGAAACTTATGACAAGGCGGAGTTTACACGAGGCTCGGAAAATATATGGAGCATACCCTGCGATGTAGCACTGCCCTGTGCAACTCAAAATGAGCTGGGGGAATCGGGGGCACAGGCACTCATTAAAAATGGCTGTATAGCGGTGGCAGAGGGGGCAAATATGCCCTGCACACCACAGGCGATAACGCTGCTGTTAGATAGCGATATAGCATACGCACCGGGCAAAGCAAGCAATGCAGGTGGGGTTGCCACCAGCGGCTTGGAGATGTCCCAAAACAGCCAAAGGCTCTCGTGGAGCTTTGAAGAGGTGGACGAGAAGCTAAGAGGAATTATGGAAAACCTTTTTGACAATGTGTACGCCACAAGCGTTGAATATTCCGACGGCAAAAACCTTTTGGCAGGTGCGAATATAGCAGGATTTTTGAAGGTGGCTAAGGCGATGAAATTACAGGGCATAATATAAAAGCCACAAAAATAGGGGATAAAACACATGGCGGTAACCTTTAAAGTAGAGCAGATAAATGACCAAGACACCCTCACTGCATTTTTGCGCAGTCAGGGTGTGAGCACCATGCTCATTAGACGGCTAAAGCTTTTTCTAGACGGGATACTGGTGGACGGTGTGGCGCAAAAAACCAACTATAGGGTTAAATTTGGGCAGACCGTCACCTTAAATGTATATGACAGACCCCAAGAGGTTGCCCAAAGCCGTGTTTTGCCACAAAAAATCCCTATTAATATAGTATATATGGATAGCGGGTGTATGGTGGTGGACAAGCCCTATGATATGGCTATACATCCCTCCATGAACTATTCCGGCGGCACATTGGCAAATGCTTTTTGCGGCTATTGGAAGGAAAAGGGCGAGGAAAAAATATACAGGGTACTCAATCGGCTGGATAAAAATACATCGGGTCTAGTTATGATAGCGCTGGACGCATACACTGCCGAAGCTTTAAAAAATTCGGTGGAGAAGGAATACACTGCCATTGTCCATGGAAAAGTAGAACCGCCACAGGGGGTTATTGAAGCGCCTATAGCACGAGCTGAGGGGTCAATAATAACAAGATGTGTCAGCAAAGAGGGTCAATATGCGAGAACAGAATACTCTGTGCTACAGCAAAATAACAAATTTTCTGTGTTAAATATAAAGCTTGCCACCGGCAGAACCCATCAAATAAGGGTGCATTTTGCACATATTGGACATCCGCTAGTGGGGGATGATTTATATGGTGGGGAGACACAGATGATAAAGCGGCAGGCACTTCACTGCTCAAAAATGATGTTCACCTCGGTGGAGAGCAGGAAAGAAATTGTTATAAAGTCCCAATTACCCAAGGATATGGCAGAGATTGTGATGGAAATATAGACATTTGGTGAAGATTGACCCTTGATATTATTAAAAAGAGAGGTTTTTCTTGAAATGCCCCATAATTTCTAGTATAATATATAAATAGTTTTATAAAAGCAAAATCCAAAAAATAAGGGGGACAATAGATGCCGGTTAAGTACAAGGACAAGAGTAGAGATACGGCAAAGGCTGAAAAATCAAAGACAAAAATAATATTTAATAGATATAATAACGGAAAAATTACCTTGCATGGGTTGCGAATGTTTTTTGCTGCGCTTTTTTATCGCATAGGCTATGCAGCAGAGCTAGAGGCTGTTTTGATGTCAAAGCAGTTTAAAAGTGGGCTGCACATAATCCATAAGTATGGGAAAAAAGTTTTAAAGGAAATAAGAATATTTTTATGGCGTATGTTCGACACGGTGATTGATGAGGTGGGCAAGCCATTATCCAGAATAAAGGCGTCATTTTTCAACATCAAGGAGATATTAAAAAGCTCAAAACAGGACAAGAGTATAAAAGCAGGCAAGGAAATTAGGACATATGTGTCGCAGGGCGTAAAGAAACATAAGTCCTTGATACCCAACCTTATAAGCTACATAGTGCCGATAATCTGTTGTGGCATTATGCTGGGCGTAATTAACTATGGAATGTCCAAAAAGCTTGCGGTGCAGATAAATCTTAACAACGAGCCAATTGGAGCTGTGGATAATTATACAGTTTTACAGAATGCGGACAAGGTTATAAAAAATAAGCTTGTCACCCTTAACAACGAACAAAAGTGGTCGATAAAGCCGGAGGTAAAGCTTGTTTTAGCGGAAAAACAGCCGATTTTTGACGAGCGCCAGTTGGCAGACAGCATATTAAAAGCATCGGATGAAGATATAGTTTCCGCTAGTGGGCTGTACGTGGATGGCACTTTTTACGGAGCCATTGAAAATCCAGAAAGGCTCAACACGGCGCTCAAAGGAATGTTGGCACCCTACGAGACAGGGGACGAGAACAAGAGCGTAACCTTCCTTGAGGACGTTTCCATCTTGGACGGGGTGTTCTTTACCGACACTGTAATAGAGGACGATGAGCTTGTAAACATGGTGACTAGCCAAGTTGCAGGAGAAAAGTTCTACACTGCGGTGGCAGGTGACTCTCCATCGCTGATAGCTCAGAAAAATGGTTTGTTAACCAAGGAGCTTTATGCGCTTAACCCAGAGCTAGAGGGCGGCTCTCTTCATATAGGCGACCAAATTTTAGTTAGCCAAGCGGTACCGTTTTTGCGGGTAAAGGAAGTTGTCAGGGAGACTCGAGAGGTGGAAGTTGGCTTTAAAACTGAGCAAAAACCAAACAACAAGATGAATTTAGGGACAACCAAGACCACGCAGGCGGGAGAAAAGGGCATAAATCGTATAGTTGCTGATGTTGAATACATAGATGGTATCTATCAAAGTGAGTCAATTGTCAGCACAGAGGTTATAAAAGAGCCGGTGACGGAGATTGTTGATGTGGGTAGAATGATGCCTTCCGGCGGCGTGCTGGACGTGGGCGGAACAGGTGCATTTGGCTGGCCTACAGGCGGCGGTGTTCGTGTTAGCCGTGGGTTTATAGGGCAGTATCCTGCGCATAACGGCGTTGATATTGCAGGCCCATATGGCACGGCGATTATCGCAGCGGATTCCGGCGTTGTAACCAAGGCTGCCTACACAAGCTCCGGTTATGGCATACATCTTGTCATCGACCATGGCAACGGATATCAAACTCTCTATGGACACTGCTCATCACTGCTTGTGTCATATGGCGAGAGGGTTTCAAAGGGACAGGTTATAGCGAGAATGGGCTCCACAGGCTACTCCACAGGAAACCATCTGCACTTTGAAATTAAAAGCGGCAACACTCGTTTTGACCCATATCGTTTCTGGTAAAAAAACTTGCATTTTTCTCCAAAAGTGATATACTAATAAAGTTGAACATTTTTAACATAATATTATTAAACTGTGAATAGGCTGCCCAGAATTTATCCAGTGCAGCCTATCATAATGTGGTAAATTTATATACTCTCTAAAAGGAGAAAGCATTTGGAAAGATTTGTTATTTCGGGCGGCACACCACTTAAAGGCGAGGTTACCATAAGCGGATTTAAAAATGCAGCGGTGGCTATTTTGCCTGCAACGGTGCTTGCAAATGATGTTTGCATTTTGGAAAATGTGCCCGACATCAGTGATGTCAGGGCGGAGATTAAAATTTTGAAGGAGATGGGGGCAAGGGT
>JAVWUR010000131.1:0-4917 GCA_036667055.1 Oscillospiraceae bacterium | reverse complement strand
CATATATGGTGCTTTTGCAGCCATTTATAAAAATTGCTTTTGGGGCACAATATTTGCTGCCGTTTTCATATGTCGTGGCAATTTCTTTGGACGCATATATTGCATTTTGCGGGTATTTTACCAGCATATACCGAGGAGTATTTGGGCACTTTGAAATTGACAGAAATTATGTTATAATGGCAGCGGTAACAAATTTGGGACTATCTATTATCTTGGTACAATATTTCGGGATAACCGGTGTTGTCATTGGCACGGTAGTAAGCCAGTTGTTTTTTTGGATTGGCAGGCTGCGAGTGGTATATACAGAGCTTATCAAGGAAAAGATGTCCATATATTTCTGGAAAGAATGTAGATGGTTTGTGCTGTATCTTGCGGAGCTGATACTCGCTTTTAAGATGGTAGCAATCAATGATAATTTTATATTTCAAATGTTTGTTTGTGCAATTGTGCCAAACGTCATAAACCTTATAGTCTTTCATAGAAGTGAGGAGTTTAAAATGGCGGTTGGATACTTTGGAAAAATATTTTCAATATTAAAGAAAAAGGGAAATGCTGATGATTAAAATAGGGGTTGAGCAACTGAATAATCATAAAGGACGCAATGCAATGTTCGTCTTAGATGATATAGTTTTGAACAGGGACAACATAAACTTGGTAAATGTTAAAAGAAAAGAGTATTTTGACAAGCAAGGATATGAATACAATACATTGGATATGTACAAATCTCCTAAGGAAGTAGATTATATTATATACTCGGGATACGACAAAAAAAGGTGGTTAAAAGCCTTTTTTGGAGGCTACTCCAACAAGGTTATATATTACATGAACGAGCCATCCGCAGTGCTTCCTATGTATTCTACTAAGGGGATAAAAATAATAAAGAATGCTTATAGATATATTATGAACTGGAGCGATAAGGTAGTGGACAATGACCGTATCGTCAAAACTTCCTTTGGGTTTATATTTGCAAAACTGAAAAACGATGTGCCAACGTCAGACAAAAATCTGCTCACAATGATTGCCGGTTGTAAAACATCAAAACATCCTAATGAGCTGTATAGTGAAAGAGTTAAAATCATAAATTATTTTGAGTCAAAGCACTCGAAGGATTTTGAATTATATGGCACGGGCTGGGAAAATGCTGGGCTTGAATGTTACAAAGGCTCCTGCGATAGCAAGCATAGTGTGTATGAAAAATTCAAATTTGCAGTGAGCCTTGAAAATCAAATTGGAGACACCGGAGATTTTTCAGAAAAGATATTTGATTGCTTTAATTCGGGAATAGTGCCGATTTATCTCATGGCTGAGCAGAATAAAAAATATATACCCGCAGATACTTACATTGACTATGCACAATTTAAGAGCGTGGAAGATATGGAAAGCTTTTTAAAGGATATGACTGACGAGGAGTACAATGGGTACCTTGAGGCTGCACAGCGATATGTTAATTCTCCACTCAAGGAAATAATTGAGCCGGAATTTTATTGCAAGCAAGTGATAAAAATTATAGAAAGAGATAAAGAAAACCCATATAAATTGGCACTTTATAAAAAAATATATTTCTCAATATTTGCAGCGGTAACAACAGTACTGAGCAAACTGCATATAAATTGGGAAAAATCATTATATTGACGAGGGAAAATGAAGAGTAAAAGAAAAATATATATAGACACAGCAAAAGGATTGGGCATTATACTTATGATGATGAGTCATAGTTGCGGATTTCCGATAATTGGCGGAATAGCAAATGCCTACTATATGCCAATGTTTTTTATTATTTCAGGATATAATTTTCACAAAGGAAAAAGCTTGAAAAATGACATTGAAAAAAGGGAAAAACGCCTAATTGGTGCATATTTTACATACAGCATAATAGGAATGATGATATTTATGATTATGTCTATCTTTAATAAGACATTTTCTATATATAGCAATATTTTAAGAAATATAATTAGTATGCTGTATTCCAGAGCTTGGTTATTTCGGGGCGATGTTGCAAATAATATATATTTTTCGGTAGGGGGACATTTTCCTCTTTGGTTTTTCACGTCGATGGCAACAGCTATGATAATCTTTATAGTTGCGGTATATGCACTTCCGAAGAACAAAGCTAGCTATATGATGGCTATGCTAGGGATGGTATTAGCCACAGGATTACTAAGTTATTTGCCGATTTTACTGCCGTGGAGCGTTGATATGGCATTTTTAAGTGCATTTTTTATAATGGTAGGCTATATTTTAGGGCAGGCTGATTTTTTTGAAAAATTGACAAAATATAAGTTTATTGTTGTTATTGTTATAGCCGCTATTATATATGCTATCTGCTATTACTTTAACCCCGACACGGCATATTCAGTTGGAATACTGGGCGACCATAATGGGTTTATAGATGCATTTAACTTTGCGGGGCAGGGCATTTTCGGTTCTATTGTGGTGATAACGATATGCAAATTGTTTGAACACAATATAATAGGCAAGATGTTTGCAGTTGTGGGACGCCATAGCATTATAATATTTGGGTTACATTTATTTGGTTTTACTTTTATTGATAATATTTATGGCAAGTTTGGAATATCACCAACAGTACATGGTGTGATTCGAGCGAGTGATTTGTTTAAAATAGCAGTAGTTGCAGCTTTACTTGTGGCGATAGATGTTCTCTTTGGAAAGCTGAAAAATATTATAAAGGAAAGAATTAGTCAAGGGCGACAGCCCAAGGAGGCAATATGAAAAAAGCGTTAATAACAGGAATTACCGGTCAAGATGGCAGCTATTTAGCGGAGTTTTTATTGGAAAAAGGTTATGAGGTACACGGAATTATTCGCCGTGCCTCCACCTCCAACACGGTGAGAATTGACCATCTTATAGAGAAAAATCTAATCACCCTCCACAATGGGGATATGACGGATTCTGCCAGCATTATCCGCATTGTTTCGGTGGTTCGCCCACAGGAAATTTATAATTTAGCGGCACAAAGCCATGTACAAGTCAGCTTTGATGTGCCCGAATATTCTGCCGATGCTGATGCCATCGGCGTTTTGCGTATATTAGAGGCGGTGAAAATTTTGGAGATGGAAAAATCCTGTAAAATTTATCAAGCATCCACCAGCGAGCTTTACGGCAAGGTGGAGGAAATTCCACAGCGGGAAACCACCCCATTTCATCCATACAGCCCCTATGCAGTGGCAAAACAATACGGGTTTTGGATAACCAAGGAATACCGTGAGGCGTACAATATGTTTGCGGTAAATGGCATATTGTTTAACCACGAGTCGGAGCGTAGAGGGGAAACCTTCGTCACAAGGAAAATCACCATTGCAGCGGGGAAAATCGCCTGCGGCAAACAGGATATATTATATCTTGGCAATCTGGACAGTCTGCGTGACTGGGGCTATGCCAAGGACTATGTGGAGTGTATGTGGCTTATGCTGCAGCAGGACAAGCCGGAGGATTTTGTCATTGCAACAGGGGAGCAGCATACGGTGAGAGAGTTTGCAACGCTGGCTTTTCACTACAATGGCATAGAACTGGAATGGCAGGGCAGCGGCATTGAGGAAAAGGGTATTGACAAAAAGAGTGGCAAGGTTTTGGTGGCGGTTCACAAGGATTTCTTCCGCCCTACCGATGTGGATAACCTGTGGGGCGACCCAACCAAGGCAAGAACGGTGCTGGGGTGGAACCCATTGCAGACAAGCTATGAAGAGCTAGTTAGAATTATGGCAGTACACGACAGAGCGTTGGCAGAAAAATAATTAATATATAATTTAAAGGGGAGATTAATATGATACTGGTGACAGGAGCTACAGGCTTTTTGGGCAAGCGAGTTTGCCAAAGGCTATCGGAAATGGGCTTAGAATATACAAGGACGTCCCTATCTTTAGGGTGCGATTTGCGAGATGCTGAGCAGACATTTGAGCTGTTTGAAAGGGTGAAACCAGAATATGTGCTGCACTGTGCGGCGTATGTGGGGGGAATTCAATTTGGACTAAAGCACCCTGCCGAAATGTTTAAAAACAATCTGCTTATGACAATAAATTTATTGGAAGCCTGCCATAAATACAATGTAAAACGTATGGTTAACCCAATCTCAAACTGTTCCTATCCGGCAAAAGCAAACCTCTTTAAAGAGGAGGAATACTGGGAGGGGGCACTCCACGATTCCGTGGCTACCTACGGCTTTGTTCGCAAGGCATCACTGGTTGGGGCACAGGCATATGCCAAGCAGTACGGTGTGGACAGCATTAATATTATACTGTCAAATATGTATGGGCCGGACGACCATTTTCAAGAGGAACGCTCTCATGCAATGGGGGCACTGATAATGAAGATGGTTAAGGCAAAAAGAGAAAATCTCCCCGAGGTTATCGTGTGGGGCACAGGCAGCCCGGTGAGAGAATGGCTGTATGTTGATGATGGGGTAAAGGCTATGATAAAAAGTATGGATATAGCCTCCACAAGCGAGCTTATCAACATTGGAGTGGCAAGCGGAATATCTATAAAGGATATGGCACAGATGATAAAAAAAGAGGTTGGTTACGCAGGCAAATTGACCTTTGATACCAGCAAATTAGATGGCGACCCATACAAAACAGTGGACGGCACACGGTGCAAAGAAATTTTCAACTGGCTGCCGGAAATTGGTCTTGAAGAGGGAATACATACAACGGTGGAATGGTATTTAAAGAACAAATAGAATAGAGGTTTATAATGAAGATAGTAGAAAAAGATGGTTTAATTTTAGCAAAGCACATAACGCCGGAGGATTGGAATGAGGGCTTGAGCTTCTTTTCAAATGACAATGAGTTTATTCAAGTTGGGGCGTGGAAATATGACGCAGGCAAAGAGCTGTTAGCGCATATCCACAATGAAGTTGAAAGAAAAATCACACGCACCTGTGAGACACTTTATATAGTTAGC
>JAVWUR010000130.1:0-5027 GCA_036667055.1 Oscillospiraceae bacterium | reverse complement strand
CCTTTCCACTCACTGTTTACCGCTGAAAGCTTTTCGCACTGCGCCTTAAAGGTTGAGGCATCCTTTTTTAGAGAAATTATCTCCCCATCCTTAGTCAATATTAAATTCCTATAATGGTCTATCTGGTTTTTAAGCTCAAAATTATTCTTCTTAAAGTACTCAACTTCCTCTGAAAGCTCCTGTATCTTCTCTACAGTTAAGGTCAAATCTTCCTTGTTTTCAGCACACTTTTCCGAAAGACTGTCAACTTCCTGCTGCAATCTTTCCTGTTTTTGTGTGTATTCAATTTCTTGGTCTTTAAGCTGCTTTACAATAGCGTCAATATACTCGAGCACTTGCGCACGATTAAAGCCCATTAGGCTTTGAGTGAAAACAACGTTTTCCATTAGCTATTCACCTTATTTACTTTCATCTATCAAGATTTTTATTGCTTCAACTGCTGTTTTAATTGCTTTTTCTGTATCATGTTCATTTTTATTGTCAAGTCCGGCTTTTTCCCGCTCTTGATTCCACACGCAAAGCATCACTGCACCGGCTCTCGCCCCTAATGCCGAGCACACGGTAAACAGCGCCGCCGACTCCATCTCACTGGCTAGACATCCACCTCTCAGCCACGCCTGCCATTTGTTTTGTAATTCATAGCTGACAGGCATCTTTTCCGGATTGTGCTGACCGTAAAAGCTGTCCTTACATTCCACAATTCCGGGGTGAAAACGATACCCTAATTTTTTAGCTCCATCCCTCAATGCGCAGGTTATATCAAGGTTTGCTACCGCTGGAAATTCTATTGGCAGATACTCCTTGCTTGTCCCCTCCATGCGGATAGCTCCCGTCACCACAACTAGGTCACCTGCCTCAACTTCCAGCTGCATGCCCCCTGCTGTGCCCACTCGAATAAAATTAGTCACACCCAGCTGAAACAGTTCCTCAATGCAGATGGAGGCAGAGGGCCCACCTATTCCCGTGGAAACACAAACCACCTTTTCGCCCTTTAGCTCTCCAATATATGAGGTGTATTCTCTGTTTTGCCCCAATTTTCTGGGGTTGTCAAAAAACGCCGCTATCTTTGGCACTCTGCCCGGATCCCCCGGCAAAATAGCGTACCTTGCTCCCTCTATATCCGATTTGCTCAAATTTATATGATATAATTTTTCGTCCATGAAATCACCCCTTTTAGCGGTTAGTGACCACTATTTCTTCTTAAAATGCTGATAACATCCTCAAGATACTTGTCATCTTCAAGTGACTTGTCAGAATTTAGAATTGATTTTGCATCTATTGTATCAACCTTTGTTTCATTTTCTTGGGCTTGTCCCTTGCCCTGTGACCCGCTCTTTTTCTCCTCAAGAGGAGTTGGTTTGTCATCAAAACCTGTGGCAACCACTGTAATTTTAATTTCGTCCACTAAATTTACATCAAAGGCTGCGCCCCATATAATATTTGCCTCGGGGTGTGCGGAAGATGTTATAAGCGTTGCCGCTTCCTCCACTTCATCCAGCCCGATATCCGGCGAGGAGGTTATGCTGATTATAACGCCCCGTGCCCCGCTTATTGAGGTTTCCAATAGAGGGCTTTGTATGGCAGCGTGCGCCGCTTCCTCCGCTTTATTTTCGCCCGATGCTCTGCCCACGCCCATATGAGCATAACCGGCATCCTTCATAATTGCCCTTACATCCGCAAAATCCAAGTTGATAAAGGAGGGAACATTAATAAGCTCCGAAACGGACTCCACGCCCTGTTTTAAAACATTGTCTGCCATTTCAAAAGCATTTACCAAGGTAACTTTCTGTTCCGATGCAAATTTAAGCCTGTCATTTGGTATCACGATAAGGGAATCCACATTCTTCAAAAGATTAGCTATCCCCTGTAAGGCTGTATTTTGCTTTCTTCTGCCCTCAAACCCAAAGGGCTTTGTCACTATGCCCACCGTCAAAATTCCCTGCTCCTTGGCAATCTCCGCAATCACGGGTACCGAGCCTGTTCCTGTTCCGCCCCCCATGCCCGCCGTTATAAATACCATTTGGCAACCCTTTAATGCGGCTGCAATTTCATCTCGGCTTTCCTCTGCTGCACGTTGACCTATTTCTGGGTCTGCCCCTGCTCCACGCCCTTTTGTAAGCTTTGCGCCAAGTTGTACCTTTTGTGTTGCCTTGGAGGATGAAAGTGCCTGAGCATCGGTATTCATCGAGATAAACTCAACGCCCTTAAGCCCCGAAACGACCATGCGATTGACTGCGTTTCCGCCGCCGCCGCCAGCACCTACAACCTTGATATTTGTAGTTGCCATCAAATCTTCTTCTAAGTAAAAACTCATTTTATATTCCTCCAAATGGTCAATTATTAGTAATTATTTACAGTTGACAGTAATTATACTGTAACGTATATTTTTTATGCATTATTACTTTATAGTATAACAAAAATATTTATGTTTTTCAATACAAATATTACTTTTCTATAAAACAATTGCGCTCTATCGCCTTTCGCAAACAACCTCTCCTGCTTTTGTTGCATCGAGGATGGCATTTTCATCGGGAGAAATTTTTTCCTCCACCAACTTCCGGCACATCTTTACCTTGTACTCAATATCCAGAAGCGTTCCGAACTTAATTTCCAGCCTATTTTGATACACTGCTCTTATGTCATTTTTATCCGCAATCTTTATAGAGGTTATCCCCTCTAATTCGCAGGCTTTAAAAACGTCAATCAATTGCAGAGCAATGTCACAAATTTCTGTGTTCATTATGTCAAAATCGAGAAACATCATATTATCCGGCAATTCCTTTGCGCTTCGCAGCGGCCGAAAGCTTTGAGAATATATCTGTATGGCGTCCTGAGTACTTGTGTAATAGGTTTCTACGCTATCCACTATGCGTATAACTATCTTGTCGGGTAATTTACGCTCTACCGTCACCGCCTCCACATAGGTGAATTCCTTTTGTATTTGCTTTTCCAGCTCCTTGGTTTGCACCTTAAAGATATTTTCCTCGGGCTGAATTTTACAAAAGCTCACTATGTCGGCTTGGGAGAAGATATCGCTGCCTGTAACCTCAACTGTTCTGACGATAAAAAGTAGCTTTAAAGACATGACAATACACACCGCCAATATAATCATAGAAATAATAACTGTAATTATTCTTTTTATAAATCGTCTGCGCCGTACTGTTTTTCTCGAAATACGCTTAGGCGGCTTTTTAACGGCCGCCATTTTATTTCTTTTCAATTGTTGTTTTTCGTCAAGTTTATCCAACAATCTCTCTCCTTATGTCTGCCCCAAGCTTGCCAAATGTCGCTTCTATGCTCTCATACCCACGGTCTATATATTCAATTCCGTAAATTTCAAATTTCCTCTTTTGCGCAAGTGCCCCTATAACTATCGCCGCTCCGGCACGCAAATCCAGCGCCGTCAGCTTGGCGTCCTTCAGCGCCCTGCCACCTGTTTGAGTGTAGCTGTCATTTTCTATTTTACACCTAGCCCCAAGCGCTTCAAATGCCCCTTTATAGGAAAATCGGTTTTCAAACACCGTCTCTTTAAGCCGCAGCCGTCCGCTGTTTTTTATCATTGCCGCAGACAATAGCGGCCCCATATCCGTTGGAAAACCGGGATAGTATCCGGTGTGGGTATCAATGTAGCACCCTTTATCAAACAGCTTAAACGCATATGCTGTTGTGATGAAATGCCATACGTGCAGTCCGGTTTTTCCAAGCTTTTCCTCAAGGGTTTTCATGTGCTCCTGAGGATAGTTTTTAAGTACGCAAGCGCCCTTGCAGGCAGATATTCCGCTTAAAACCGTAGCCGCAAAAATCCGATCCGCTATGGGGGTATATTCCATGGCTTTCAGCCCCCCAACCCCTCTTATGACAATCTCCCCTCGCCCCGCTCCTATTATCTTTGCTCCGGCAAGATTTAAAAATCTGATTAAATCCACAACCTCCGGTTCCTTGGCGCAATTTTTCAAAACCGTTACCCCCTCTGCCACCGCCGCCGCCATGACAAGAGTTTGAGTCGCCCCAACGCTAGGAACTCGCAGCTTGTATATCGCCCCTTTAAAACCATCCTTTGCCGTTATTTCAATTCGGTTGCCCTCCTCAAAAATCTCTGCCCCAAGCGCCTTTAGTCCTCCGAGATGAATGTCAATCGGGCGCTTTCCTATGCTGCACCCACCAGGAGAAAAAAACGCTATCTTACCTCGCCGATATAGCATGGGAGCGATGTATAAAATACTGGAGCGCATCCTTTGGCACAGCTCTCGGGATATCTCTCGCTCCTCGCCCTCCTTGTACAAAACCGACAGCACGCCCGGCTCCGGTGACGCCACACAGCCCAGGGAATTAATTATCTCGGCGCTTGCATATATATCCGATAATTTTGGACAATCCTTAATCTGCGTTTCCCCGTCAAGCATAAGGCTTGCGGCAATAATCGGCAGCGCAGCGTTTTTTCCAACGGGAACTCTAACGGTTCCAAACAGCTTTTTGCCGCCCTTTACTATAAGCCTTTTCAATAGCATCACCCCATTAACCTATAGTATGTAAAATGGGGTCAGGGTGTTATTAAATTTCCAGCGCCTTATATATTATGTCAATGCAATCGCCATTGTATGCCTTTTGAGCATTTTCGCCCATTTTTTTAATCTTTATTGGGTCTTGATAGAGTTTATCGAAGCTTTCAATAATTGTATCTTGGTTTAAATCTTTTTCCTCCATCAAAATTGCCCCGCCTAAATCGCTTAAAACTTTACCGTTGTAATATTGATGGTTTTCGCTTACATTGGGGGAGGGTATCAATATGCTCGCCTTTCCCATACAGGCAATTTCGGCAATGGTAAGCGCTCCGCACCGACAGATTATTATGTCAGCGGCAGCCATATATTTAGCCATGTCATAAAGATAATCAAATACCTTCAAATTTTCCGATTGTTCTATGCCCTGCTCCCGCAAAAACTGTTCAAACTCTCCCTCGTCATACTTACCCACCACATGAAAATGGACTATATCCCTGTTGCCATTGTTATGTAATGCCAGCGACT
>JAVWUR010000129.1:0-5097 GCA_036667055.1 Oscillospiraceae bacterium | reverse complement strand
TATGAGATATGCTCAATATCTAAATGGTTAAAAGAGGAGAAAATAATGGAGCGAATACTTGCAATAATTAACTATGGTCTGGTGCTGCTATTTGGGGTTTTTCTTTCTGTGCTGTTTTCAGGAAGAAGTCAAAGCAATAAAGACCGCTGGAACATCTTGTTGTTTTCAGTTTTTATGTTATGTTTGCAGACTACCTGCTCTGCGCTTGTTGGTTTAAAGCTTACCACAAAGCTTTATCCCTTGATTACCCATCTGCCACTTATTTTATTTCTGATATTTGTACTGAAAAAGCCTGCGGGAATTTCTATTGTCAGTGTGTTGACTGCCTATTTTTGCTGTCAAATTCCTCGGTGGGCGGGGGTGCTGGCACAGCAGATTTTCCACACCCGCAACGCTTATTTGATAGCTTATAGCATAACGATTATAGGATTGTTTTTTCTAATTGAACGATTTTTCGCAAAGCCGGCTTATCAGGCAATGACCTATTCTTGGCACTCACAGTTCCTTTTTGGATGTCTGCCGTTGGTTTACTACGTTTTTGACTACGCCACCACTGTATATACCTCTATTCTCTATACCGGCATAAAAATGATGAGCGAATTCTTACCTACCGTAATGGTGGTGTTTTATGTTTGGTTTATCATTGCCTACCATAAGGAGGTACAGCAAAAAACGCAAATTCAACTGGAAAAAAATATGCTTTCTATGCAGATGGAAACTGCTAAGCTACAACTAAAGGTGCTAAGAGGCTCCCAAGAACAGGCTATCATTTATCGTCATGATATGCGCCACCACTTTTCTATGCTGGATAGTTTTGCTCAGCAGGGTGACATTACTAAAATTAAGGAATATCTAGCCAACGCCCAGCATGAATTGACGGCTATTACCCCAACTAGCTTTTGCAAAAATGAAACGGTAAATCTTATACTTTCCTCCTTTAAAGATAGAGCGGAAAAGAAAAAAATAACCTTAGTTATAAAAGCGGATTTGCCAAATGAATTAAATATCTCGGATACAGAGCTGTGCTCGGTGCTGTCAAATGGACTGGAAAATGCCATTCGTGCTGTGAATAAGATTGAAGATACCATGCTGCGCAAGGTATTTGTAGATTGCCGAGTGAACAAAAATATGCTGTTGATTGAAATAGAGAATGGATATTCCGGTGATGTTCAAATAAATGATGAAACCCCCACCACAACGGAGGTTGGCCACGGCTATGGGTGCAAAAGTATGCGCTCCATCGCCCAAAAAAGAAAGGGCTATTGTGACTTCAAAGCCAACAATGGGCTATTCACACTGCGTGTGGCACTGCCGCTAGATGGGGAAATGTGTCATAGCTTGCAATAAAATGCACAGCGTGCCAAAGGCGCTATTCAATAAAATACAGAGCTGATGAAGGTACAATGTTTCATCGGCTCTGTATATTTTTTGCGCTATAGCACTATCTGCTTAAAGTTTCCAAGGTCGGTGTAGCGCTGAATATCCTCCTTGGAAAAACAGGCTTTAATCACCACTAGCTGGCCGTCTACTTCAAAAGCCTGATATTGATTTTCCTGTATGAGGTGGGAAAAATAGTTTACCTCCTCCACCACATACAGTAGAGTTTCGGCGGTTCCGTCAGCAATTTTCTGCTTTTCCGATGCAAGAAACTCCCGGCGCAGCTCTCCGCTGGTGCGAGCGGCAAAGGTGGAATTCATATATTTGCCGTATTTTCCACAGAGGGAGGCGATGTCAATTAGCCCATTGCCAAATATGCTGCCGTTTTCACTTTCCATCTCCACAACCCCGTCGGCACGTTGAACCGCATCCTCCCAAAAGGGGTGCTGGGCTACAGGCGCTACCCACTGTGGGTTGTCGGTGGGGGCAGTGGCGCTGAAAAAGTAATTGTGCTTATACAACACAGCACCGCTTATGTCATAAAGCTGGAGCATTAGAAATGCCGTCAGAATGAGGCAGGCACCCTTTGTATTGACAAGAGTTACAAGCATATAAATTGCAAATAAAAATAAAAGATAATACAAAAAGTTGCCAAATCGCCCATTGGCTCTAAAGATGCTCAACACATTATCAATTAAAAATTGGCTCAAGGGAAAACGAAAAAGCTTCAGCCCACCATAGGAAACCCAGTCGCCTACCGCAAAAAGAGTGAGACACACAGCGGAAAATAAAAGCCCAAAGTGCTGGGCAGCAAAGCTAAAAATCAATTTGCGATGCTTTGCCACAACAAGTACAGCCCCCACAATAGACAGAACAATTATACCACAGCCAAGGTAGTTAAACCCTTCTACTTGCCCGAGGAGTAAGGGGCGCTGGCTAAATATTTTTGACCAAGAGGGGATATTTTTGCTGGTGGGGTTGAAATATGAATTTAAGTTCATGTTAAAATATCCATAGCCAAGCTCCCCAAGAGAACCTTTAATGTGAAAGGCTCCAATGGAAAACCCCACCAAGAGCGTGGAGAGGATGGAGGCAAAGATGGACATTATATTGAGCAAATATTTTTTATACTTTATTGCGATTTCAAGGCAAAAGGCAAACATAATAGCAAATGTGAAGGGCAGAAAGTAAGGGTGTATTGTTATGGCAAGGCAATTTATTATAAAAAACGGAAAAACATTTTTAACAGTCCAGCCGGTTCTGTTTTTAAAATAGTAGTATAGTCCGGCAATAATTAAAAAGTGAGCAGTGAGGGCACAGTGGCGAAAGGCTCGCTCTATCATTACGGGAGAAAAGGTGAAAAAGCAAGCGGCTATTGAGCACACAAGATAGCTGTGGGAAAATAAAGAGATGAGCAGCGCCGCAAAAACCCCTTGTAAAACAAAGCATAGCAAAACAAAAATGCCGAAATACTGAAAAGTGTCCGGCAATATACAGCGGAATAACTTAAAAAATATGGCAAAAAGGGGAATGGAATCACTATAGGAAACCGCCCCACCATAAGGAAATTCCATATTTTCACCCACCCCAAGCGGGAACTGCCATGGGCTTGTGCGAAAAAGCCGCCACCCTGCATAATGCTGCGCCACATCCTTTTCAAGATATCCGCTAACCACAAAGCTATCATTCAATGGGTTTAAAGGGGACAAGCCATATATCAGCAAAAATGTTGCGGCACCAATGAGGGCACCCAGCGCTATTAAAATATTTTTATTGGCGGAGTTATTGTTTTTTATAGAAATAGTTTTCACGTTTCACATCCTTAAAAACGGCAGCCTGTCAAAGATTTACTTTAAGATTTTTCAATATTGTAATATTTAATATTGTACCACATAAAAGATGACCGTTCAATAACAAAAGGCAATAAAAACATTGACTATTCAAGCACAATTAGGTATAATAAAAAGTACTGTATTTTAAGAATTAATTGGAGGAAAACAATGAAAAGAAGAGGCAAATCTATATTTTTTATAGTTGCTGGGCTTATTTTCGCTTTGGCATATACATCATTTTTTGGTATTAAGCAGGTTTATGGAGATACCGAGACAGTGTGGTTTAAAGGTGCAAGCGATATAAGGTTTGGCATTGATATTAAAGGCGGCGTTGACGCAACCTTTATGCCAGCAAACAGCGTTGATGCTACAAAAGAGGATCTTGACGCAGCAGAGGCGATCATTAAACTACGGCTTGTAAGTTTGAATATAACAGATTATGAGGTGTATACCGATTACAATAAGGACAGAATTATCGTCCGTTTCCCATGGAAAGAGGGGGAAAAGAACTTTAATCCTGAGCAGGCAATTAAGGAGATAGGCGCCAGTGCGGTGCTGACCTTCCGAGAGGGACAAGGGGACGGTCTGCCACAAGGCACAACCGCCGACAATATTGTCCTAGTTGGCGCAGATATTAAAAAAGCATCTTCCGGCGCCAACCAAAACCCTACAACAGGGCAGCTTGAGTATGGTGTAAAGCTGGAATTAAACCCCGATGGCGCTGTAAAGTTTGCCGATGTAACCACCAAGCTTGCGCCTACAAAGGGCGTAATTTCCATCTGGATGGACGACGAGGTTATATCTGCGCCTACAGTACAGAGCGCAATAACCGATGGAGTCGCTGAGATAACCGGTAACTTTGATGCGGATTCCGCTAAGGCTTTGGCAGATAAGATAAATGCAGGTTCTTTGCCTTTCGCCCTTTCAGCAGAAAGCTTTTCCACCATCAGCCCAACCCTTGGCAGCACTTCGCTTGAAGCGATGGTTAAAGCAGGTATAATTGCATTTGCACTGGTTGCACTGTACATTATCTGCCTATATCGTCTGCCTGGATTTATCGCCATCATTGGATTGCTCGGGCAGGTAGCCCTAACCTTGGCGTGTATATCCGGATTTTTCCCCGACTTTAAGAGTTTCACTCTGACACTTCCCGGTATTGCCGGTATAATCTTGGCAATTGGTATGGGCGTTGACGCTAACATCATCACCTTTGAGAGAATAAAAGAGGAGCTTGCAGGGGGCAAAAATTTGGACGAGGCTATAAAGGCTGGGTTCACAAGAGGTCTTGCACCTGTAATCGACGGAAATATAACGGTAATTATTGTCGCAACGGTACTTATGGGCGCATTTGGCCCAACAGACGGAATTTTTGCAAAGCTATTCACACCTATATTTGCGTGGTTTGGCCCATCTACAGCCGGCTCCATCTACGCTTTTTGCTGCTTGGGCATTTACTGTGATTGTTTCTAATCGGGATACCTTATTTTCATCTTCAGCATGTACCAATACTGAGCTTAGTCCTAGGCATGAAAATGAACCAACCGCCAGTAACGCTTTGTGTAAATGAGAAAATGTAAATGGATATGTTTTCACAGTAATTGCCTAACCCCAAAAGATAATCTTATAGCCTAAATTTTCGGGCATGAGTATTCACAATTTTCTATGATTGAACAAGTACGTTTTCCACCATCTATCTAATATTTCTTCGTTAACAAAAAAGTGCATGATCAACATGCACTTTTTAAAGGTTAAACATTTAGCTTGTATTTACACAGCTACTCCGACAGCCTTTGCACGAGCTTGATGCAATTTCTTATAGCTATCAATCAAACGTAAATGACGATCAAGCCCCTCAAGTTTCATACTTGTTGGTGTGAGACCATAGAAA
>JAVWUR010000128.1:0-5139 GCA_036667055.1 Oscillospiraceae bacterium | reverse complement strand
AGCAGGTGGCTTTGGGGGTAGATGGAGGACTTGTACAGCGCATCCCCAAAGGGGCGAACATGGACGATAACGGTGTTAAGCCCAAGGTCGGCGCAGTTTTTAAAGGCAGCGGTTATGTCCCGAACAAAGCCATCTCGAGAGCTCATGTCCATCTCTTGGTATTCAAGATAGCTAATCCACACCCCACGATACTCGTTGGCGGTCACCTGTGTGGGGGGCGTGGGGTTATTTTGGCTGGGGCTTGGGGTTTTCCCATGGACAGGCTCTTTGGTGGGGGTGTTGGGGGAAGGCTTTGGGGCGCCGGATTCCCCTGAGCCTGTGCCGGAGGAATTTTCTGCCGAGCCTTGTGACGGGGTGTCCTCCCCTTGGGAGCTTGGTGGGTCGGCGCTCGCTTGGTTTACCGCCATAAATATCCCTGCAACCACTGACAGCACTAAAAAAATGCCGATGATTGCAACAACTGCCCTTATATTTTTATTTTGTTTTTTCAATTTAATCTCCTTATGCCCCACTGTAACAGTTGGCTTGTAGTTGTCTTGTATATAATGTATATAAATTATATATAAATTCATGAGATAAGTCAATCATAGTTAATTGCCAATTGCCGCCATACTGTGATATACTGGTGACAAAAATATATTTCAAGGTCGCCAACATGATAAATTTAAAAGCTTTACGGCAAAAATCCGGTCTGTCACAGCTTCAGCTCTCCCACCTAACTTGCGCAAAGCCCAGCGACATTGCAAGCTGGGAGTGCGGCACAGCCCTGCCGCCGCTGGATAAAATCATCACACTTTGCAGGGCACTTGGGGCGCAGGTACCTGCCTTGCTCGCCCCACTGTCACCATTTCAAGGAGAGGCGTGGGTGCCATTATTTTACCTATTTGACCCACAAACCATAGATTTTGAGCCGCTTTCCCTGTGCTGTGACCCATCAAAGGGCTGGTTTGCCATAAAAATAGAGACGGACAGCCTGTCACCCAGAATAAATTCGGGGGATTTAGGTTTTTTTTGCCTTTCGGAAGGGGTGAAAATCGGAGAGATAGCCTTGCTGCGCACAAAGGCGGACAGCCTTACTATCGGGGTGTATTCCCCATCATTTCAAGGTGACATTCTCGCAAAGCTTTGCGAAGTGCGTGTCAAAATGTGATAAAATCACATTTGTGTATTTTTCACTTGTATTTTTAGTAAAAACAATGTATTATAGGTAACACAAAGCATACGGGAATAGTATACATTGCAGAAAATTGAGGAGATTATTATGAAATTTAACAGTATTAAAACTAAAATTCTTTCCATCACCATCTCGCTGCTGTTGCTATCGCTCTCGGCTGTTACAATTATTTTTGCTATTTTCAGCGTGTACAGCACAGAGGCGACAGTGGAGGAACTTTTTGGTGAGACAGCGTCCACCGCAGCATTGGCAGTGGAAAACCGTCTGGTAGCTACTAAAAATACCATACAGGAAATTGGAGCGATAAATCGGCTCTCCAATCCTGAGAGCACCCCTGAGAGTAGACAGGAAATTTTGAACAGCAAGATTGAAAAATATGGCTTTCAAAAGATTATTATAGTTAATGCCAACGGAGTGACCGACACAGGGGTAAACCTTAGCGACCAAAGATTTTTCAAACGGGCACTGAATGGGGAAACATTTATCGAACACCCAATGCTTGGGGCAAGCGGAAAAAGTGCCGAGATTATGGTGTCAGCGCCTTTATGGAAGGATGGACTGTACGGCACTCGTGTTGTTGGAGTTGTTGTCGGGGTTATAGACGGGTCGTTCCTGTCCGACATAACCAATAAAATCAGCATCGGAGAAACCGGACAGGCTTACATAGTCAATGCTGAGGGCACCACCATCGCTGACAAGGATTACAATTTGGTGCTGTCGGGGGAAAACTCTATCGAGCAGTCGAAAACCGATGCAAGCCTTGCGGAATTTGCCAAGGTTGACAAGGCAGCCTTGGAGGGAAAAGCCACCTTCGGGAAGGTGGAATTTAACGGAGTGGATAATTTTATCTACTCAACACCTATCGCCGGAACCACTTGGGCGCTGGGAGTTTTTGCCGACCAAAAAGAGTTTATGGGCATGATTTACACGGCGACATACATCTGTATAGCAATAGCCGCTGTGCTTTTGGTGCTGTCCATAATAGTTATGGTGGGCTTTTCCAACAAGATTATCAAGCCTATAAAACAGATTGAAAAGGCGGTGCAGGAGGTTGCCAAGGGCAATTTTGACGTGGAGGTAACTCACAAATCAAGGGATGAGCTTGGGATTATGGCAGACGCACTGCGCCAGATGATCAGCGCCACCAGCGCTATAATAAACGATACCTCCCGTGGACTAAGCGAGATGGCAAGGGGCAACTTTGACATTGTTCCAACTGTGGAATATGTGGGAGTTTACAAAAAGCTTGAGGACGCTATAGTAAAAATAATTATCTCTTTAAGTGAGACTTTAGGCTCTATTAAGCTATCCGCAGAGCAGGTGTCCTCCGGCAGTGATCAGGTTGCCAGCGGCGCACAGGCACTGTCCCAAGGTGCTACCGAGCAAGCCTCCGCCATAGAGGAATTGTCGGCTACCATAGCCGAGATGTCCCATCAAATTGAGGGGACTGCGGGCAACGCACAGAAAGCAAATGGTTTTGCCCAGCAGGCAGGAGTGGGCGTTTCCAGCGGCAACGAAAAGATGAACGAGATGATTGTGGCAATGTCCGAGATAAGCAGTAAATCCAATGAGATTGGCAAAATCATAAAAACCATAGATGATATAGCGTTCCAGACCAATATTCTTGCCTTAAATGCAGCGGTCGAGGCGGCGAGAGCCGGCAGTGCAGGCAAGGGCTTTGCAGTTGTTGCTGACGAGGTTAGAAACCTTGCGCAGAAATCTGCCGAGGCGGCAAAGAACACCACCGCCTTGATTGAAGGCTCGATAACCGCAGTGGCAAAGGGCACTCAGATTGCCGACGATACCGCCAAGGCGTTGGAGGTTGTGGTGGAGAAATCCTCACAGGTCACCGATATAATCGCCCAAATTTCCACAGCCAGTGCCACAGAGGCAGAGGGAGCAAGACAGGTTACTATAGGTGTAGACCAGATATCCTCCGTTGTACAGACTAACTCCGCAACAGCCGAGGAATCCGCCGCCGCCAGCGAGGAGCTGTCCAGCCAAGCTCAGCTGTTAAATGACCTAGTGTCAAAATTCCGCCTTAAAGATTTATCTACCATGGGCAAGTAGCCACCGAACAAAAGCGGAAACGCAGGAAATATAAAGCAGGGCGCACAGCGCAAGGGGCGCAGCACAAGGCACACAGCGCAAGGAAACACAGCGAAAGGCGAACACAGCGCAAGGCGCACAGCGATGCAAGCAAAGAGCGGCAAACCAGTTGATAGGTTTGCCGCTCTTTGCTTGTTGTAAATTTTCTTTTACCCAAGGTAGGGCAAAGCATAATTGGACGGTTAACTCTAACTAACCGATAAAAAATCAACACAAAAGCACCGTCCCCTTATGTGGCTAATCCTTGAAAACCTTATGTAAAAGCGATTGAATATCCGCTGTGAGTTCCCGTATGGCTTGCAGCTCGCTAAGCAACTCGCCGTAAGGGGGAGGGGGATTTTCTCCCTCGAAAAAAGACTCGGTCCAAAGCTTTGTTTTGCTAAATTCAAAGGGTAGCTCGCCCTCATCACTTGGGATAAAGTTATCAAGCGTCATAGAGTCAACATCAATGACATAAGGGTTTTTAATATTCATTTCACACCTCTTAAATTAAAGTAGTTAGATACAGCTAACCGATTAAATACCTGCTAAAAAGCGCCACCCGAGGTTGCTCGTCCACACAGGAATATATTATAATTATATGAAAAAGGAGCACCCTTTATGCCAAAAGAATACCGACCCCCAAGGGTTAGATTTTGGTCTAACCATGGGCAGGTCGGTATAAAAATAGTGGGTTTTAATGCTAGAATTTCCTAGTAAGATTTATAAGCAATGTTCAAATCCACCGAGCCTGAGATACCGGGGCAGGAGCCACGGCCGGTGTACTGCCACATATCATAACGGTGCCTAAAGTCGGTAGATGTGTTGTAATGGGCAACCCAGATATCATATTTTTCAATATCTTCATATATAAGCTGATTGTAGAACCATGATTTGCTAGCGTAAACGCCGCCCTTATATCCGCTGTTGCGAACTGTCTCACAGAAACCACGGGCAAGCACAGTGCGGTGGAAGGAGCTTAGTCCATCGGCTCTTGCGCCGTCGCCCACATACTCTGTGTCAAAGTAGATGGGGTATGCAAGGTTGTAGCCCTGTACTAGCTGCAATGCCATGGAAGCCTCATCCACAGCCTCTTGGGCGGTTATCGCTTGGGAGAAGAAGTACACGCCAACCTTTAGACCGGCGGCGGTAGCGCCCTTAATGTGCTGTTTGAACAGCGGGTCCTCTACCAATGTGCCCGAGCCATAGCCACGGTAGCCAACACGGATGATTGCATATTCCACACCGGAAGCTTTAACAGCGTTCCAGTCGATGTTAGGCTGATATTTTGACACGTCAATGCCCTTTGTCATGCGGCTTTCGGGAATGAGAATACCGTTGTTATCAAAGGAATATTCTTTGCCGTTAATTACCACACGGCCGGTAACTTTTTTGCCGTTCCCATCATAGTAGGAGGTTTTGCCCACATTCCAGCCATTTTTATATGTAGGGTTCTTAGATTTTTCGGTGATAGCCTCTTCCTTTGCACCCAAAGCTTTCAAAAAGTCTGGTTTAAGCTTTTTAACATCCTTGCCGTTCACCTTTTCCGTTACAATCCCATCGGCAACCGGCTCGGTAGCCTCGTTAAAGACAGGAGGTGCAGAGGGCGAGGGCTTAGGACTTGTAGTGGGGCTAGGGCTAGGGCTTGTTGAAGGACTTACTGAAGGACTTACAGAAGGACTCACTGAAGGACTTACCGAAGGGCTTACAGAAGGGCTTACAGAAGGACTTACAGAAGGACTTACAGAAGGACTCACAGAAGGGCTTACAGAAGGACTTACAGAAGGACTTACAGAAGGACTTGTAGTAGGATCTGTAGTAGGATCTGTAGTTGGGTCTGTAGTTGGACTTGTAGTAGGGTCTGTATTAGGCGAAAC